>JANYGV010000359.1 GCA_025359285.1 Burkholderiales bacterium | reverse complement strand
CGGAACCCGGCGCGCAGAAAGACGCTGCGCAGTACGCCATCCGAATCAAAACGCGTGCTGATATGCCCTACCCCGGCCGCCGCTGAACTCAGCAACGGCGCGGGGAGCGCCTCACCCACAGGCGCACCTTCGTTGTTTTTTTGCAGCAGTGGCAACACAACTTTGGCATTCGCGCGAATCGATTCGGCGAGTAATTGATCCTGCCTGGGATCGCGCAGATCAGGCTCGGTCAACACAATATCCAAAGCGACCGCTTTCACCTGAGCCTTCGTCAATTTTTCAAGCAGCGTGGCATGGGTTGCGCGCGCCCACGGCCAACGGCCCAGTTGTTTCAGGCTGTCTTCATCAATGCCGACGATAATAATATCGCTTTGCGCAGGGCGTTTCCACAGCGACAGCGCCTGATCGTACACGGTCTGTTCGATCCGCGAAAACCACGCGCCGTGCAGCGAAATCAACGTGAAGCTGCTTAACAACAGCGCGATGACCAGCCATTCTTGGAGCACCCGTTTGCGCCATGTGCGGGTTTCGTCTTGCACCGCAATCTTGGGATCAGCGTTCGGCTGGCTTAACTTGCCTGACTTGCCAAATTGGCCTGACTTGCCTACCACGCTGAACCTATCGCTACCACCATCATCACCTCAAGCGCGCCATTCACATTGAACGCCCCTAGCGCAACGGCGTGAGGTTGAGGGGTTCTGTGAAAATATCAAAACTGCGGATTTCACTCCACGGTGTAATGCCATCAACAATCTGGACATCATTCAACACAGCGACTGCGCGAACACGCGCAAAGTAAAAACCTTTTTTCAACGCATCAACGGTGAATGTATTGCCCGTGACGCGCTTGTTCACCACGATGTCATGAAACCGCTCGTCGCGTGTGATTTGTAGCTGATACATCTGGCTCACATTTCCTTGCCAGCTTAGCGTAACGCGCGCGTCGTCGACTTGCGGTGGGTCAAGCGGCACTGTTAGGCCCTGCACAACAAGATTTTGGCCCGCAGAAAAAATTCCTTCGACACCACCTTTATCAATCGCCAAGACACGCCAGAAATAATTGCCTGGGCCGAGCGCGGTGGCAGGTGAGAATGACGGTGCCGATAGCGCGGATTCATCCAGCAGCAGGGTGCTGAACTTTTCGTCGGCTGAGATTTGCAACCGATACTTGCCTGCGCCATCGACCGCGCGCCATGTAAATGTTGCGCCGCTTACTTGTGCGTCTTGCAAGGGTGCCGCGAGTGGTTTCACCACTACGAATTTGTGCTCGCCATTGTTGCCTTCGAGGCCTAAACCATCAATTGCCCGTACGCGTAAAAAATATTCACCGGCGGGCACGGCGGCGAAACGAATCTTTACGTCGCCTGCCACGACCTCGCCCACCACATCGGCAACCGGGTTTTTAAACGCTTGATCGCGCGCCAGCTGACCGCGGTACTTTACAGCCTTGACCATCGCAGAGAATTTGAATTCAATACCGGTGTCGTTCAAGCGCCCGGCGAGGGCGGTCATAACTGGCGCGGGTAGCAATTCGATGGGTAAAAGCGGTGGCTTGTTAGCCGCGGCGACCGTGCCATAACCTTTATTCAGCGCGACTTCTGCCGATTTTGCGTTGCCGGCACCGGTGTTTCCACCAGCACTAGCGATAGAAGTAACGGCAACGCGGCCGTCCAGTACTTCGCTGGACGCGCGTTCGCCGGAGCCATCCGCGGCAACGCGGAATATTGTGCCGCGCACACCCATGTTTGAGGTTGGCGTACGAATTTCATAGCGCCCGCCGCTATTGCGCTGCTTTGCCACGTTGGTTTCAACCCGGCCCGAATCAAGCCGGATGATTGAATCTGTCACACCGCTGGCGTTCGCAAATTGCTTGGTATTTTCAAGCCGAACGCTCGATTTCGATTGCACGGTCAGGGTGGAGCCATCAGCCAGCTGCAGGGTGACAAATCCATCGTCGCCCGTCGATATTTTGCTGCCCTCGCTAACGTTTGCGCCCGCCTTGATTGCGCCACCATTCGATTCGGCGGTCCCCTGCACGGAAAGCACTTTGACCAGCGCTGGTTCCATCCGCATCGCGTCGACGGGAATCTTAATGCGCGATCCAGTCGCAATCGCGTCTGGATTTTTTAATTGATTGGTGGTTTGCAGAAGCTGCCAGTTTGATCCCACGATCAACTGTTTCTTGGCAATGTTGCGCAGGTTGTCGCCTTTGACGGTGGTGTAGGTGTACATCCGCGCTTCTTCTGCCGCCGCATTCGCGCCGTAAACCAGCGTGACCGATAGCAGGAGTGTTTGAGCTAGAGCAACAACCGCCCTGAGTGAAAACGGTAATTTTTTTGACATAGGAATTGTAGTTTCTAAAAATGCTGATGGGGCGAAATTGTTTAAGCGCAGCCACCCATGTGGTTGCATCTGCTGGCGTAGATAGGGTCGCGAAGCTGATGGTTATTTATTTGTCCGGACGTTGACTAGACCAAGGTCAGCCTCAGGACAGATTTTTATAGACACCAGCGTGGCACTAAGCTGGCACCAACGCATGCCCCAGCGCGGTTAAGACAGGTTTCAAACCAGCTCAAACGCTTGGCTGGTCGATTGGTTTGGCTAATGTGGCACCGCTGGCGACATGCTCCAAACGATATCCAAAATTGTAAATGGGCGTCAGCCGCAGACCGCGTTCCGGCCCAAAATCAAGCTTCTTACGGATCCGCGAGACATGGGTGTCGACGGTACGCGACGGCACATCACCACTGCGGCCCCATACGCTCTCGGACATATGGCCACGCGATAGCAGGCGGCCGATATTGCCGAAAAGGAATACGGTTAGCTCGTATTCCTTGTCTGTCATTTCAATGGTTTGGCCATCCAGTTTGACAACACGGTTAACGGTGTCGATGTGGTATGGGCCGAGTTCAATTGCACTGGTTTCTACCTGCTTAGGACGCGATCGGCGCAGCAGTGCCTCTACCCGTGCAAGCAGTTCCAACCGACGAACCGGCTTGATCATGTAATCATCCGCGCCTGCTGCCAGAGCGGCGACAATATCCTGCTCAGAATCGCGGCTGGTAGCGAATACTACCGGCGTGGTCAGATTCTGCTTTTCGCGCAGCCATTTCAATACCTCAGCGCCGGACAAATCGGGCACGTGCCAGTCGAGCAAAAACAAGTCATAGCTCTCGCGCCCTGCTTCTCGTACCAGTGCCTTGCCCAACAAAAAATGATGGACCGTATGGCCCGCAGCGGTAAGCCACTGCTGCATGGCGGCGCCGACATCGGCATCATCTTCCAACATCGCGATTCGCATATTCATCCTTTTACGCCTTTTTTGAGCACTTTAACTCCAATCTCCCAATTCTATGATGAAGCGAGAGGCTCATGTTATTTTCGTATAGTTTTCACGCTTTTTTTATTCTACGCGGTCGAAACATTTGCTGAAATCAGGCTATCGCCCGACTGAGTATGTCCTGCCAGGCAGAACAAAAGCGCTAATCGTCTGCGCCAACCGCATCGCTGACAGTAGCCGCCACACGTTCCAGGCGATAACCGATGTTGTACACCGGTACCAGGCGAAATCCATTCTGCGGGGCAATATCAAGTTTTTTTCGGACCCGCGAAACGTGGGTGTCGATGGTGCGTGATAGCGCCGATGCGGCTCGTCCCCACACACATTCCGAAATGTACTGGCGCGATAGCAGTTTTCCTGAATTATTAAGCAGAAAAACCGCCAGATCGAATTCTTTCTCGGTCAAATCGATGACGGCATCTTCTTTAAAAATCTGTCGCGCGCTCGCCGCCACGCGATACGGCGGGAACGATAGTTGATCGGGCTCAGCCACCAACCGTTTGGCGCGACGCAACAAAGCGTTGGTGCGAGCCACCAATTCGCCGCGCTTCACCGGTTTTGACATGAAGTCATCCGCACCCGCATCAAGCGCCGCAATCACGTCTTTTTCAGCGTTGCGCACGGTAACAAACAGCACGGGCACACTTGATCGGTGTTCGTGACGTATCCACTTGAGCACATCCAAGCCAGACATATCAGGAATAGACCAATCAATCAGGTAGAGGTCAAAGCCTTCACGCGCCGCGTGAGTGGCCAGTTTTTTTCCGGAAGTAAATAGCTGGCATCGGTAGCCGGACTCTTCAAGCCAGCGTTTCATTACTGCGCCAACGTCGGCGTCATCTTCTAATATTGCGACGTGCACCATTACCGCCTCCTCAAATTCATTTTCTAGAATATTTTTAGCTGCGCACTGTTTAGTTGAGCTTACTTGAGCTTGCTCGATTCAGCAGTATTCAAAAGGCATTTTGGTTAGCCCGAGCAAGTGCGTTTCAAATTTGTGCTCGACGTCCAGTATTAAGTAATTTTTTGAAAACGTTCCCATAAAGCATTCAAAAAATTGACAAAAATTCACAAATTACGGTTTCGCAAGCCTCGCTACACCTTGATTGTTTCTCTCGCTTCATCTCAAATGATATGCGTCTTGGCTGCGATTTGAGGCCTCACTGAGACATCCGCGAAATTAAATCAATGCTCTCATCGCCCGATCCAAGCCCTGCACGGTCATGGGAAACATACGATTTTCCATTAGGTCTTGCGTGATTTTGATCGATTGTGTCCACGGCCAATGCGCCTCGGGCGTGGGATTAATCCACACCGCTCGCCGATAAACTTCCGTCAGCCGCGTAAGCCATACCTGCCCCGATTCATCGTTCCAATGATCCACGCTACCGCCCGGCTGCAAAATTTCGTACGGGCTCATGGTGGCATCGCCGACGATAATCACTTTGTAATCGCGGCTGTATTTATGCAGCATATCGAGTGTCGCGTGTTTGTCTGCGTGTCGCAATCGATTGTTGCGCCACAATGATTCATAAATAAAATTATGAAAATAGAAATATTCCAAATGCTTGAATTCAGTTTTCGCGGCGGAGAATAATTCTTCGCAGGTGTGAACGTAATCGTCCATCGAGCCGCCAACATCCAGCAACAGCAATACCTTGACGTTGTTGCGGCGTTCTGCCTGCAGCTTCAAATCAAGATAACCGGCGTTATGCGCGGTGGCCTTGATTGTGCCATCCAAATCAAGCTCTTCGGGCGAACCGGTTCGGGCAAATTTACGCAGCCGCCGCAGGGCGAGTTGAATATTGCGAATACCCAATTCGACTTGATCGTCGTAATCGCGATATTCGCGCTGATCCCATACTTTTACTGCGCGGCGATTTCTGGATTTATCTTGGCCAATCCGCACGCCTTCCGGATTGTAGCCAAAAGCGCCGAACGGCGATGTGCCTGCGGTGCCGATCCATTTCGAGCCGCCCTGATGGCGCTCTTTCTGCTCATCGAGGCGCTGCTTCAAGGTTTCCATCAGCTTGTCCCAGCCACCGAGCGCTTCGATTTGCGCCTTTTCTTCATCTGACAATAACTTCTCAGCCAGCTTCCTGAGCCAGTCTTCAGGGAGTTTTGCCTGAAGCGCCTTATCTAGCGCGGCGTTCAGGTTTTCAACGCCCTTAAAATACGCCGCGAAGGCGCGATCAAATCGGTCGAAATTGGTTTCATCTTTCACCAGACAAGCGCGTGATAAATAATAAAAATCGTCCACGCTGCCGTAATTGTCTGAAATTGAAACGCCCTGTTGCATCGCATCGCACAGCATCAAATATTCTTTGACCGATACCGGCAGCCCCGCTTGTTTAAGCCCTAAAAAGAAATCAATCAGCATGGACGCGCCAACTTTCCTAAAAGCCGCGTTTTCACATTCGGCCATTCGTGAGCGATGATCGAATAAACATAAGTGTCGCGAATACCGCCCTGACGATCAACGCCGTGGCTGCGCAACACGCCATCGAGCTTCGCCCCCAAGCGCTCAATCGCTAAGCGGCTGACAAGATTTTTATGGTGGGTGCGAAATTCCACTGCCATACATTCAAGCGTTTCAAACGCATGCTGCAACATCATTAGTTTCACCTCGGTGTTCATCGCCGTGCGCTGCACCGATTGCGCGTACCAGGTGTAGCCGATTTCCATACGACGATTTGCAGCAGCAATATTGCAAAAAGTAGTCGCGCCCACGATGCGATTATCCGCAATGCGTCGAACCACAAACGGCATCATCATCCCCCGCTCGCGCTCGCCCAAGCGAAACGCAATATTCGCCGCCGCTTCATCCGGCGTCGGTACGCTCGTAAACCAAAGATTCCACAACTCGCCATCGGCCGCGGCGGCTTGAAGCGCGGGCAAATGCGACGCGGCAAGTGGCTCGAGAATGGCATGTTGGCCGTGCAAGGTGATGGGTTCGACGAATGGCATTCAGTGATCTATCTGCTAAAAGGGTCCACAACTCAAACTCGCTAAAACTCGCTAAAACTCGCTCAAGCCGCTAGCCCTTCCTCGACCGCGACAAAAAAATCAACCGCTCAAAAAAATGCACATCTTGTTCGTTTTTTAGCAGCGCGCCATACAACGGCGGGATCATTTTGCTGGCGTCGTTGGTCTTGAGCGCTTCGGGGGGTATGTCTTCAGCGACTAGGAGCTTGATCCAATCCAATAGCTCAGACGTGGATGGTTTTTTCTTCAGGCCAGGCATTTCGCGGATATCGAAAAACACTTCCATTGCTTCTTTGAGGAGGGCTTTCTTTAGGCCAGGATAATGCACATCGACGATCTGCTGCATGGTGTCGCGATCCGGAAAACGAATATAGTGAAAAAAGCAGCGGCGCAGAAATGCATCGGGCAATTCTTTTTCGTTGTTGCTGGTGATGATAATAATGGGCCGGTGAATCGCTTTTACGGTTTGTCGCGTTTCATAAACGTAGAATTCCATGCGATCCAACTCGCGCAGCAAATCGTTTGGGAATTCAATATCCGCTTTGTCGATTTCATCAATCAGCAGTACGACTTGTTCCTCCGCCGCAAACGCTTTCCACAACATGCCTTGGTGAATATAGTTGGCGATGTCTTTGACTTTTTCGTCACCTAATTGCGAATCGCGCAACCGCGAAACCGCATCATATTCATACAAGCCCTGCTGCGCTTTGGTAGTGGATTTAATGTGCCATTGAATCAGCGGCTTTCCCAATGCCGCCGCCACTTCTTCGGCCAACATGGTCTTGCCGGTGCCGGGCTCGCCTTTAATCAATAATGGACGTTGCAGAACGACGGCTGCATTCACGGCCAGTTTTAAATCATCCGTCGCAATATATTTTTCACCGCCCGCAAATTTCATGTTCGCCTGTAAAAATAGTTTAAAAATTTAACCCTAAATTGAATTTCAAACGCTTCAATGTTGGGCTACATTATTTTTGATTATACGTTTAGCCACTTTGGAGCCACAAATGCAAACCCGAATGCAAACCCGAATGCAAACCCCAATGCAAACCAATTTACATCGCAGAAAAATAGCAAACCTTGTCGCCTGCGCCCTTTTCTGCCCAGCCGCATCAACTGCCTTTGCGCAAACCAGCGTCACAATTTATTCCAGTGCGCAGCCAGGCTCGCTCTCAACGACGAATTTCCAGCAAGGCCAGTTTGACCAAAACGCAGGCGGCGCAATTCCTGGCTACGCGGTGATCCGCCAAGAGCAGGATGTGATGCTCGGCAAAGGTCGCACG
>JANYGV010000347.1 GCA_025359285.1 Burkholderiales bacterium | reverse complement strand
AGTCACGCTTTAAATGGCTGATGCTCGTTTAATTCGTCTACATAATTTTCAATTCCACCCGTTTCACGCCGAAGAAAATCTTCTACTGCTTTCGCAAATCGGGGTTCTTTTAGCCAATGCGCGGAATGACATTTGACCGGCATGAAGCCGCGGGCTAGTTTGTGCTCGCCTTGCGCGCCACCTTCAAAAACCTGGATGCCGCGCTCGATACAAAATTCGAGTGTTTGGTAATAGCAGGTTTCAAAATGCAGGCCAGACTGAAATTCAGTGGTGCCCCAATAACGTCCAAATAAAGTGGCTTGGTTGAATAAATTCAGTGATGCGGCTATGGGTTTGCCGCCACGTATAGCGATGACCAGCAAAATATTTTCGGGCATTTTTTCGCCAATCAGACCGAAAAATTGTCGATTCAAATAGGGCGTGGAATGGTGCGCGCGGTAGGTGCCGGTGTAGCAGCGCGTAAAAAAATCCCAATCGGCGCTGGTGATTTCAGCGCCGATTTTGCGTTCAAAAGTCACGCCTGCTTCGGTTACTTTTTTACGTTCCTGTTTGACCTTTTTACGCTTGTCGTGGCTCATAGTGGTGAGGAACGCATCAAACGTGGCGTAACCCGCGTTTTGCCAATGAAACTGCACGGAGGTGCGTGGCATAAATCCTGCGGCTACCAAGGCGGCATGCTCTGCTTCAGCGGGAAACAACACGTGCACAGATGAGACCTCACTTTGTGCAGCAATCTCCAGCAAACCCTGGATAAGCAATTGCCTGTCGCCGTCAGTGGCGGCCATCATGCGCGCACCTGAGCAGGGGGTGAATGGTACTGCCGCAAGCAACTTCGGATAATATTCAAGCCCCGCCCGATGATAAGCCTCAGCCCATGCCCAATCGAATACATACTCGCCGTACGAATGGCCTTTCATGTAGAGCGGCACTGCACCGGCCAAGGCGGCGCGACCCGCAACGTCACGCCATAGGGTAATGAATTGCGGAAGCCAGCCTGTTTTCGCGGTGGTGCAATTGGCATCGATCATTGATTGCAAAAACGCATGCTTTAACGTGGGGTTGTTATCGGCGAGGGTATCCCATTCAAGCGGAGAAACCTCGCTCAGGTCGTCGAGAACTTTGATTTCGTATTCACGCATTTCGGCTATTCAGAAGTTATTGTAATGGTGCGAATGGCACAACCAGGTCGGCGTAACGAGGCGAGACGTTTCGGGTCGCGGATAGTTGTGGCATCTTTTGAACGCGATCATCGAAACCATCGCCTATCACCCGGTGTGCTCGCCTATAATAACCATTGAATTCATGTCATTTATAAAAGTATATTTCGCCTATGAAAATTGCTGTTGCTCAACTCAATCCAATCTTGGGTGACCTGGCGGGCAATGTTGAGCGAATGCTGTTGGACGCACAACGCGCGGCTGATCAACGCAGCTCATTATTAGTCACACCCGAATTGTCGATATGCGGCTACCCGCCTGAAGATTTGCTATTTCGGCATGACTTCCGGCGCGCTTGCGCTGAGGCGCTATTGAACATGGCGTCAAAAGTCTCGGCAATCAGTATTCTGGTGGGACACCCACAGTTGGTCGAGGGCCAGCTTTATAACGCTGTTTCGCTGCTCGAAAACGGGCAAATTGTTGGCACCTACCTCAAACAAAAATTGCCAAACTATCAGGTTTTTGATGAAGCCCGCTATTTCTCGGCGGGCCATCAGCCTTTCGTGTTCCAACATCATGGCCTGAAAATCGGCGTACTGATTTGTGAAGACGTCTGGTTTCCCGAGCCGGTAGCGGCGACTAAAGCAGCCGGTGCCGATCTTATTGTGGTGCCGAATGCGTCGCCCTATGATTTTCAAAAATTAAATGTACGTTACGACGTCGTGCGCGCGCGGGTTGCTGAGTCGGGCTTGCCCATTCTTTATGCGCACATGACTGGCGGCCAGGACGAATTGTTGTTTGACGGCGCATCATTTGCGATTAACGATGATGGTAGCGTGGGTTATCAGGAGCGTGAGTTTGAGGAAACGCTCGGGTTTGTGGATTTTGCGGACGGTAAATTCAGCGGCGCAATTCACGCGCCCCTGTCACTAGAGGCCAGCGTGTATCGCGCGCTGGTGGTTGCGCTACGCGACTACGTTAATAAAAACAATTTTCCGGGTGTGTTGTTGGGTTTGTCAGGCGGTGTGGATTCAGCCCTCGTGTTGGCCATTGCGGTAGATGCGTTGGGAGCTGAGCGCGTGCAGACGCTGATGATGCCGTATGAATACACGTCACAAATTTCGCTCGATGATGCGCGTGACATGGCCCGCATTCAGAGCGTGAAGTATTCCGAAATGAGTATCAAGCCAATGGTCGATGCTTATGCTGCATCGCTTGCTGAGTCATTCAAAGGCCGCAAAATCGACGCTGCCGAAGAGAATATTCAGGCAAGAGTGCGCGGCACGTTGCTGATGGCGCTGTCAAATAAATTCGGCTCGATGGTTGTGACCACGGGTAATAAATCCGAGATGGCCGTGGGCTATTCAACGCTTTATGGCGACATGGCAGGGGGCTATGCCATTTTGAAAGACGTTGCTAAAACACTGGTCTACAAGCTTTGTCATTGGCGAAATCAGCAATCGCGAGTGATCCCTGATCGGGTCATTTCGCGGCCGCCGAGTGCTGAGCTGCGGCCTGATCAGAAGGATCAGGATTCACTGCCGGATTACGCGATGCTGGATCAAATTGTTGAGCTGTTCATGGAGCAAGACCGCTCGCCCACCGAAATTGTAGCGCTCGGATTTTCGCAGGACGATGTAGACCGCGTCACAAAATTACTCAAGATCAATGAGTACAAACGCAGGCAATCTCCCGTGGGTGCCAAAATTACCCGGCGCGGATTCGGTAAAGACTGGCGATACCCGATTACTTCCAAATACAATCCAATCTAGGGGGGAATATGAAAAAAATTGAAGCGATTATCAAACCATTCAAGGTTGACGAGGTTCGCGAGGCGCTGATGGAGTTGGGCGCGTCAGGCTTGACGGCGACTGAAGTAAAAGGCTTTGGACGACAAAAGGGCCATACCGAGCTATATCGCGGCGCTGAATATACAGTTGATTTCCTGCCGAAAATTAAAATTGAAGTTATTCTTAACGACGATATGGTCGATAAAGCAATAGATGTAATTATTAAAGCAGCACGCACCGGCAAGATCGGCGACGGCAAAATTTTCGTGACCGATGTGGGCCGTGTCGTGCGTATTCGCACGGGTGAGACGGACCAAGAAGCGGTTTAATAAGTTAACGCTAATGTAAGCGGTCGTGTCCGATGTGGTAATGTATTTTTAATATTGAGTAGCTGGCACTTTTGCTTGGCGCGCGCTGGTTTCGGTCACTGATGGCATTTAGAAAATTTAAAGTGTTTGAAGGGAGAAGTGATGTATCTAGGTCTTTTTTATATCGTCGCAATTGCTTGCATCATTTTTTATTACACGGGACACCTGAAGCGATGGCGGGCGGAGTGGGTACTTATCGTGCTGGCGGTGGCGGTTTTTCCAGCGGTACTGTTTTTATAAGTATGGTGGCGCAAACCAGAAAAAAACCCGCTTGATTCGAGCGGGTTTTTTTATATGCTTTGGTACAACGCTGAGAGAAATAAAACCCAGTCCATTGCTTCAGTCTGTCAGCTCATCAGCGGGTTTTGCTTATAAAACGCTTTGAGCTGAGCATAGACCGCTGGATAGCCTTCGGCCAAGAGCTCGGGACACTCAAAAAATGTTTCTGACGCGACTGCAAAAAATTCGGCCGGGTTCTGACTGCCATACGGATCGATCGGTAAAGTCATGGCTGCCACCGGGTCAAACGGCACTGGCGCATGCGCCGATTGTCTTTGCGCATCGATGCGCTTGCAAAAGTCGAGATATGCGCTCATAAAATCGCGTTTCCAGGTAGCCGCGCTCATACCTTTGTGCAGCGGCGGATAGCCATTCGCATTGCCATTTCGCATATCCAGCTTGTGCGCGAATTCATGAATAACCACATTGTGCGCGTAGTGCTGGCGATGGCTTTCATCGGGCGGCGCAACATCCTCGTAGGACAGTACCACCGGCCCGCCCAGCCAAGCTTCGCCTGCCAATACGTCACGGCTGGTATGCACCAGACCGAGGTGGTCTGTGGTCTCACGCTGGGCCGAAAATTTACCGGGATAAACAATAACCTCTGACCAATCATCAAACTGACTAATGCCCAGTTCCAACACCAACAGACTCGCCTGTGCGGCGATTTGAACCTGTATTAGTGCGGTGACGTCGAGACCAGCCGCGCCGCGAATTGTTTTACGTGACAAAAAGTCGGAGGCAATTAATCGTAGTCGCCGATTTTCTTCTTTCGTCAGGCGCTGTAGCGCCCGGTAAGGCTCAGTTGCCTGCCGCCAAAGCGTCTCATCAATCAACGGCATAGACTTTGCGGTAGCGCGTTTAGCCAGGCGGTAAGTCGAGCGAATTTGGTCGATCAAGGCGTTAAACATCAGGATTTACATTTGCTACGCTTATTTGATATTTACGAGATATGCGGCCAATTTTTCAATACTCAATGGCGCAGATCCCTCGGCTTTGTTATTGATAACCACAAAGGCGGGGTGATTCGCCTCAACCGCGCGCAAGCATGCCGCGGCCAGACTGCTGCGACTTTCCAGGTCTTCATCCACTATTCGATTAAACGGAAAGTAGCGTTTTTTTGCATCCGCATATTTAAACCCCGAATGCAGGCTCCAACGGGCGATTAGCGCACCGGGCTCCAGTATTCGATTCATCATTTCAATTTGCTGCTCTTGCACGGGCATATTGGCGTGGCTACCCACACACAATCTGACGCCCGTCGCTTTGAGGCACATTAAAAACCGATCTGTCAGCAATTCAGGGTCGCGAATTTCAGCTGCATACAAGAAGCCCGGCGGTAGCGCTTTTAAAAAACGATAGAGTCGATTGATCCACGCGTCCGGGTTGCCGGTGTGTTGGCGACCTTGCGGCGGAAATTGAAATACCAGTGGGCCAGTTTTAATGCCAAGCCCTGCCGTGGCTGGAGCGATGAACTCATTGATGGCATAGTCGACGTCAAGGAAATAAGGACTGTGGTTAAAAATGCCCTCATCTGATCGCACATATGAGCTGGTAATCGCCATTGGTGCTTTAACCAAAAAGCGAAAACCGTCATCTACCTGACTAGCGTAGCGTGCATAGTCACGCTCAGAAATGGGTGCATAAAACGTTCGGTCAATGCCCACCATACGACAAAGTGGATGCTGTGCATAAGCGGACAACCCATCTTGTGCCAGCTTTTGCTCTGAAAACGTGCCCGCATAAATCAAGCCGTCCCAGCCAGAGAATGCCCAAGACGATGTACCGAGATAAATTCTTTGTGGCAGCTTTTGTGCGATATCAATTGATGCCGCAGTGGCGGGCGCGGCCAGAACGGCAGATTTCCGCGAGCTATTGCCAGGCCCATTTTTGCGCGAGTTACCAGTTTCGCTGATATCTTTTAAATCATTTACGGGCTCGCCGAATAAATTAAATTGGGTCGTCGGTTTAGACATCGTCTAGCTTCGTGAGGGGCACGCTATGATTTAGAAGTGCTATGTTTACACTTTAAAACAAGTTGTTCAAATATGGGAGACATTGCCTTGAATTTTTTGCTTTCTGCCAGCCTTTACGTTTTTTTTGCGGGATTCACGATCATGTCAAGCTCGCTAGTGAGAGCGGATACGATCATTCAAGGTAAGGTCGTGACCATGAATGATGCGGGCGACGTGTTTCCCGACGCGCGGGTTTGGTTGCGCGACGGAAAAATAATCGCAATTATAAAACGCGGTGAGCCGCTGCCGCTTGACGCCAAAAACATTCCCGTCATCGACACCAACGGCGTGATTTATCCCGGCATGATTGATCTGCATAACCATCCTGAATATGCCCACTATCCGCTGCTGCCGGTCGCGCGAAAATACAAAGATCGTTATGAGTGGCGCTGGTATGACGACGACTATAACAAGCGCATCACGTTTCCGCAGCAGGTATTGGCGAATGCCAATTATTACGACCTTGGTCTCGAAATAGGTCGTTACGGCGAATACAAGGCCTTAGTCGGTGGCGCGACCTCGTTGCAAGGGGGGCGTGTTGCACAGCCATACGCGAAGAGCGAATGTCTCGTGCGCAACATCGAAACATCACCCGTTGCACCGCGTCTGGCCAGCAGCCGCGTCGATATTGGTCGTGACGCAGACGAGTGGAAAAAAATTCAGGATGAATATGCCAAGGGGATTCTGGTGGTGCACCTTGCGGAAGGCCCAAGTGCAAGGATGGCAGACGAATTTCGCTATATCAAGCAAAGCGGATTGTTGGGCCCTAATTTGATTGCAATTCATGGCGTAGGGCTGACCGAGCCACAGTTAAAAGAGATGGCGGATGCGAAATCAAAACTGGTCTGGTCACCGTTATCCAACTTTATTTTGTACGGCAAAACGGCCAACATCGATGCGGCGCGACGGTCGGGCATTTCCATCAGCATCGCACCGGATTGGGCACCCTCCGGCAGCAAGTCCATTTTGGGGGAATTGAAAGCCGCTGACCTAGTGAATAAACATGACTTAAAAATGCCGTTCACAGATCGTGAATTGGTCGAAATGGTCACGCGTCGTCCGGCAGAGGCGATGAATTGGACAGATAAGTTGGGACAAATTCAACCGGGCTTTTTAGCGGATTTGATCGTTGTCGATAATCGCAATGTCAGCCCCAATGCTGACCCCGCCAGCTCCCCCTATCGCAATCTAATTGATGCCACTGAAGATAATATTGCACTGGTCCTGGTACGCGGCGAAGCGCTTTACGGTGATGCTATCCTGCTTCAGAATGTTCGAGGCGGCTTCACTGGCTTGGAGTTGCTGGCGAGGCCGAACGCAACGGATGACACGACGGGTAAGCCGCCGAAAATACGCCGCCAAAAGGCAATTGCGCCTAACTGCCCCGACACTGCGCTACCCATCATGAGCGTCAAGGATACTGTCGCAAGATTGCAGGAGGGCATGAAATTTGACGCAGGCTATACCGTGAGACGGGTTTCGATTGAGCAGATAACGCGCGATCTGTTGTTGTGCGGAGAGACAAAACCGAGTGATCCGCCCACCGCAGACGACGCCAAGCGGATGCTGGCTTGCCGATTCGGTTTGCCGTTTGAGGAGACCCAATTAAGCCCGTTGCTCACCATTGATGACGTCGATTTTTTCGCGCGACTGATGGCCAATCCAAATTTACCCGCCTACATGAAGGCGCTGCCTGACTATTACAAACCGTGAATGATTGCCGAGACCTGTCACCCTAACTTGTTCGCTGCGACTTTTGCTAAGGTGCCAGTCGCTCAATAGTCCAACGATTGACTGATTTCGTTGCGTTGTCGTTGTTTTCAGAGTTGATGCTATAAACAATTCGATCATGCAAACGGCTTGAGCGGCCCTGCCAAAATTCGAATTTATCGGGCACCAGACGATATCCGCCCCAATGCGCGGGACGAGGTGGATTGAGCATGAATTTCGTGGCGTATTCAGCAGCGCGGACCACCAACACTGCTCGCGATGAAATGACTTCGCTTTGGGGAGACGCCCATGCGCCGATTCGTGATTCGAGTGGGCGTGAATTGAAATAGACATCACTATCTTCATCGCTTATTTTTTCAACCAAGCCCTCGATTCGCACCACACGTTCTAGTTCTACCCAGTGAAACTGCAATGCCGCGAATTTGTTTCTGGCGAGCTCGCGCCCCTTGCGGCTTTGATAGTTGGTAAACCAAACCGGCCCGCGTCGATCAAATTCCTTAATGAGTACGATGCGTGTTGAAGGGCGCTGGTCAGCGCCTACCGTGGCGAGCGTCATGGCGTTAGGCTCAGGCAATTGGGCAGCTAGCGCCTCATTTAACCATTTCTCAAATTGATCGAATGGTGAAGCTGCGACGTCACTTTTGGCAAGTGAAGCTACTTTGTAGTCTTTACGAAGGTCGGCAATATTCATTTATTCAGTTCCAAAAGAAATGCTTTTTTTTGCAAGCCGCGTAATACTTTCGTCCATGTTTGAATTTGCAATTTCATCCAGCGCAATCCATCGAGAGCCCAATGATTCATGGCTGAGCGTCACGCTGCTATTTTTCGCCACGACCAGATAGCGCACATCGTAGTGCAGGTGCGCAACTTCATCAAGGCGTTGCGGGATGGTGTGAACATCAACATCAAACAAGACGGGGTCTGCCAGCAACAGTCCAGGCAGGCCGGTCTCTTCCATCGCCTCGCGTAGTGCGCCATCAGACGGGGTATTGTCGGTATCGTCAATATGTCCCCCTGGCTGCAGCCAGCGATCAAGTTTCGCGTGATGCAGCAGTAGTGCATGCGTGAGTTGAGCGTTAACGAGCCATGCTGCAGCGGTGACATGTCCATTGAGGGTACTGCGTTGCCACCAGCCGCTGCGGTGTTGCTCGATAAATAAAATGGTATCGAGTCGATATGTTTCCTCTGACTCGTTAATGGTCTTGTGAGCGCGCAACTGTGTCAGAAAAATATCGGTGATTGTGGCGTTCATGGGAAAGAAATTAAACTATTTGGTGGCTGCAAATTGTGTGTTGTGAAGCTTATGTTGCGAATTAGAAATTAGAAACAGAAATTGATACTGATAAATAGTTGCAGTGCGATTTTTTCTGTATTTACAGACGAAAGTTTTGGCGTAAGTTTCGTGAACAGATGATTTAAAACAAGACTCATAAACCAACGTGAGAGAAATATGCATATTCAGTCGTTGCACCAATACCACAGACACTTGCGCGCGCTTGCAAATAATGCGTTATATTTGGCCCCGTGAGACGGAAATGCACTATGACACATCAGCGCACCGCCGCATGTTCTTAGGAACACTTCGACAATAGACTGGAGGATTTACATGGCTGCAAAGAAACCTGCTGCAAAGAAACCCGCCGCTAAGAAGCCCGCAGCGGCCAAGAAACCCGTTGCAAAAAAACCAGCTGCGAAAGCACCTGCGGCTAAAACGCCTGCTGCAAAGAAACCCGCTGCAAAAACATCTGCCGCGAAAAAGCCTGCAGCGGCTAAAAAACCAGCGGTAAAGCGCACCCCTAACGCCGCGTTCATGAAGCCAATGACCGTTAGCGCGATGCTGGGAGCGGTCATCGGCACAACGCCGATGCCACGTACGGAAGTCACCAAGAAGCTTTGGGAATACATCAAAAAGAACAAACTTCAAGACGCCGTTAACAAGCGCATGATTAATGCGGACGAGAAACTCAAAGCCGTGTTCGGCGGCAAAAAAGTCGTTTCAATGTTCGAAATGACAAAACTGGTGTCCGCACATTTGAAGTAAGCCGCATCGCTTCAAGCGGTTTTCGCTTTATGCAGTAATCAGCTAACCGGCTGCACGGCCTCCGTGCAGCCGGTTTGTTTTTAGGAGATGCGACGCCGGTTAAATTACCATCAGTTTCATAACGGTAGGCGCCATGTCCGTTCGCGCGCTGCAAATTGTGTCGCGCGGCTGTATTCTGCTGCTGCCCGGCGGCACTGACCAGAAGCTTTTATAGAATCATCGCGATTGTATTTCTAGCAACTCTTGGAGATTCCTATGCAAGCACCTAAAAATGTAATTACCAATCACGCCGCTCGCCTGGTCATGCGTCCGGTAGGCGAGCCCAAGCGCAGTGACTTTACGTTCACCGATGAGCCACTTCCGTTGGTTCAGTCTGGTGAAATGTTGGTAAAAGTGGAGTATCTATCGCTCGACCCAGCGATGCGCGGCTGGATGAACGATGCTAAATCGTACATAGCGCCTGTCGCGCTCAACGATGTAATGCGCGCGGGTGGTGTAGGACAAGTCATAGAATCGAAACACCCAAAATTTGCGGCGGGCGACTATGTTTCAGGGATGGTTAACGTGCAGACTTATTGCATCACGGATGGCAAAGGCTTTGTAAAAATAGACCTCTCACTCGCACCGTTAACCACCTATTTGAATGTCTTGGGCATGCCCGGCATGACCGCCTATTGGGGTTTGATGGATGTGGGCCAACCAAAGTCAGGCGAGACACTGGTCGTGTCTGGTGCTGCCGGTGCGGTAGGTTCAACCGTTGGCCAGATCGCGAAGATCAAAGGTTGCCGGGTGGTAGGCATCGCAGGTGGCAAAGACAAATGCGATTACGTCGTCAATACGCTGGGTTTCGACGCCTGCATTGACTACAAAGCCGAGGATGTCAAGAAAGCATTAAAAGTAACTTGCCCGAACGGTATTGATATTTATTTTGACAATGTTGGAGGAGATATCCTCGACGCGGTACTAACGCGCATCAATTTGCGTGCGCGCATCGTGATTTGTGGCGCGATTTCTCAATACAACAATACTGAGGCCGTGAAAGGCCCTGCCAATTATTTATCCCTGCTGGTAAATCGTGCGCGCATGGAAGGTATTGTTGTTTTCGACTACGCGCCGAAATACAAAGAAGCCGCGATAGAAATCGGCGCTTGGCTCGCGGCGAAGAAAATGATCTCAAAAGAACACGTGGTTGAAGGTATCGACACTTTCCCCGAAACGCTGATGAAGCTTTTCAAAGGCGAAAATTTTGGCAAGCTGGTGTTGAAGGTGTAGGTGATTTTTTATAGCTTGGCCGGACTAGTGATAGTTTTTGCTACCCACTTTTCCACTGCGGCTTCCGCTTTTCCAGAAACGCGCTCACGCCTTCACTCTGATCTTCAAAATCAAAAAGATCCATAAATCGTTCGCGTTCCAGCGCCAAACCTGCGCGGCGGGAGATACCGTTGCGCGCGTTGTGAATGAGCGATTTACAGAACTCAACCGACTTGGGTGATAAGCCCGCGACGCGTTCTGCCATCGCTTTTGCGGCGTCCAGCGACTTGCCTTTCTCGACCACTTCTTCAACCAAGCCAATACGCAAAGCCGTTTCTGCATTCACGCGCTCACCGGTGAGAATAATGCGTTTCGCCCAGCCTTCGCCCACCAGCCACGGCAAAGTTTGTGTGCCGCATCCGCCAGGCAGCAGGCCAACACCCGCTTCCGGCAGCGCCATTTGCGCATGTGTTTCAGCAATGCGCATGTCACACGACAATGCGCATTCCAACCCGCCACCCATCGCGTAGCCATTCACGGCGGCGATGGTGACAAAGCGCGCATTCATCCAGGCTTCGAAGGCTTCGCCGAATGCGGTGATGAAGGCGCGCGCATTCGATTTATCTGCGGGGTTGTCAATTTTGAAACGCTTTAAATCCGCACCGGCCGAGAAAAACTTTTCACCCGCACCCGTAATCACCGCTGCGTAAATATGACGATTTGCTTCCAGCTCATGCGTGAGCGCCGTGAGCGCGTGAAGTGATTCCGGTGTCCATGTATTCGCGGGCGGATTGTCGATGGTGATGATGCAGGTGTGGTTTTCAATAACGTGCTTTATCATAAACAAGCATTCCTAATCTTTTTTATACAGTTTGATAATGCTCGAAAAATCGAGTCCGCCGTTACCGTTTCCAGAATGCATTTGGTATAGCTGTTGTGCGGCCGCACCGAGCATCACCGGATGCTTGGCGGCTTTCGCGGCCTCGGTCACGAGCGTTAAATCTTTCAACATTAAATCGACGCCAAACCCACCCGTGTAGCCGCGCGAAGCGGGTGCGTTTTCCAGCACGCCGGGATACGGATTGTAAGTGTCGGAACTCCAGCAGCGCCCGCTGGATGTGTTCGCAATGCTCGCAAATACTTTTGCGTCCATCCCCAGTTTTGCAGCGAGCGACATGCCTTCCGCAGTGGCAATCATTTCGATGGCCAGCATCATGTTGTTGCAAATTTTTGCGACCTGACCATTGCCCGCACCGCCGCAGTGAACAATGTTTTTGCCCATGCATTCAAGAATCGATTTTGCTTTCTCAAAATCCGCTAATTCACCGCCGACCATAAACGTTAACGTGCCTGCCTCCGCACCGCCCGTGCCGCCTGAAACCGGCGCATCAATCATGTGAAAACCTTTGGCCTTCGCGTCAAACGCCACGTCCCGCGCGGTGTGCGGGTCAATCGTGGAGGAATCAATCAGCAGCGTGCCTGCGGTGGCGCTGTCGAGCACGCCACCGGTGTACACGCTACGGACATGTGGCGAAGACGGCAACATCGAGATGACGGCATCCACGCCTTCCGCACATTTGCCCGCCGAGGTTGCATGCTCCGCGCCTAAATCGGTGAGCTTTTTGACCGCATCCGGCACCATGTCGAATACTTTGAGCGTATGCCCCCGCTTCAACAAATTCCGCGCCATCGGACCGCCCATATGGCCAAGGCCAATAAACCCGATTTTCATTTGGTTCTCGACTACTTCAACGAAATCGTCATATTCACACCTGCGTTTTTGCCACCTTCGACCGACGAATCATCAAACCATCGCTCAGTAACCGTCTTCGTCTGCGTGTAAAACTGAATCACCTGCTTGCCATAAGGCCCTAAATCGCCGAGCTTGGAGCCGCGTGAGCCGGTGAAGCTGAAATAGGGCACGGGCACGGGAACAGGCACGTTAATACCGACCTGACCGACATCGATTTCGTTTTGAAACTTACGCGCGACTGCACCTGATTGCGTGAAGATGCCGGTTCCGTTGCCATAGGGATTGGCATTCACCAACGCAATCGCATCGTCGAGCGTATCGACATTCACAATCACCAATACCGGCCCAAAAATTTCCTCATCATAAATTCGCATGCCTGGCTTGACGTCCGAGAAAATAGTGGGCGCGATGAAATTACCCTTCTCGTAGCCCGCAACAACAGGATTGCGGCCATCCA
>JANYGV010000328.1 GCA_025359285.1 Burkholderiales bacterium | reverse complement strand
CGCGACAAAATCGGCAAGGCACTGATTCGCGTTGCCTTCTGGCTTTTCGTTTTGCTGACGCAGATGATGAAAGGTGTGCAGCACGTTTGTTCGCGTGTCATCCGTATAGATTTCAATCGAATCGCCGACGCTATTGGCGGGCCAGAAGCCACATACGGCGCGGGCTTCGAGCCATTTCTCGTTGACGATTTGCTTCAGCATTTTTTGCGCATTCGCAAACACTTCGCGCGCCGCTTCACCGACCACCGCGTCGTCCAAAATCTGTGGATACTTGCCCCACAAATCCCAGGTTTGAAAAAACGGGCTCCAGTCGATATACGGGACCAATTCCTCGAGCGGGAAATGAGTGAGCGTTCGTGTGCCGATAAATGCGGGCTCCGGTGGCACGTAATTCGACCAATCAATTTTTGCGGCATTTGCGCGCGCTGCTGCAAGTGTGATCAGTTTCACGCCTTTTTTGTTCGCATGCTGTTCACGCACTTTGTCGTAATCATCACGCACCGATTTCACGTAATCGGTTTTCAAATCATCTGACAACAAATTGCTGCACACCCCCACTGCGCGCGATGCGTCCGGTACCCATACCGTGGCGCCCTTGTAATGCGGCTCGATCTTGACGGCGGTGTGCGTGCGCGAAGTGGTCGCCCCGCCGATCAATAGCGGAATAGTGAAGCCTAGACGCTGCATTTCTTTCGCGACGTGGCTCATTTCTTCCAGCGAGGGCGTAATCAAACCGGAGAGGCCGATGATGTCCACGTTCTCTTTAATAGCAGTATCGAGAATTTTTTCGGTCGATACCATCACGCCCAAGTCGATGACTTCAAAGTTATTACATTGCATCACCACGCCGACAATATTTTTGCCGATATCGTGTACATCGCCTTTCACGGTCGCCATTAAAATCTTGCCCTTGGCTTTCGCGTTCTCCATGCCGGATAGGCGTTTTTCTTCTTCGATAAACGGGATCAAATGTGCCACCGCCTGTTTCATCACGCGCGCCGATTTCACCACCTGCGGTAAAAACATTTTGCCTGCGCCGAATAAATCGCCGACCACGTTCATGCCGTCCATCAACGGGCCTTCAATGACGTGAATCGGGCGGCCGCCATCAGCGGCAACCTTTTGTCGACACTCTTCGGTATCTTCAATAATGTGCTGCGTGATGCCCTTTACCAGCGCGTGGGTAAGGCGCGCGCCTACGGGCTCGCTGCGCCACGCGAGATCCTCCACCGCATCGCGTTTCTTGCCCTTGAATTGCTCGGCAAAACTGACGAGACGGTCGGTCGAATCCGCGCGACGATTAAAAATAACGTCTTCCACCAGTTCCAATAAATCTTTGGGAATATCGTCATATACGCCCAGCTGGCCGGCGTTGACGATGCCCATCGTCATGCCGACCTTGCCCGCGTGATACAGAAATGCCGTGTGAATCGCTTCACGGATCGGATCGTTGCCGCGAAATGAAAACGAGACATTGGACACGCCGCCGCTGATTTTTGCGTAAGGTAAATTCTTGCGAATCCATTCGGTCGCATTGATGAAATCTAGGCCGTATGTGGCGTGCTCTTCAATACCGGTGGCAATCGCGAAAATATTCGGATCAAAAATAATATCTTCTGGCGGAAAGCCGACTTCATCGACCAAAATTTTGTACGAGCGTGCGCAAATTTCAATCTTGCGTTGGTAGGTGTCGGCTTGGCCTTTTTCATCAAACGCCATCACGATAATCGCCGCGCCGTAGCGACGACATAGCTTGGCGCGCTCGATAAATTCAGGAATGCCTTCCTTCATCGAAATCGAATTCACAATCGATTTGCCCTGCACACATTTCAGTCCCGCCTCAATCACGCTCCATTTTGAGGAGTCGAGCATCATTGGCACTCTCGAAATATCGGGCTCGGAGGCGACAAGATTCATAAACTTATGCATCGCCGCGAACGAATCCAGCATCGCCTCATCCATATTGATATCGATGATCTGCGCACCGTTTTCAACTTGTTGACGCGCCACCGCGAGCGCCTCGTTGTAATCGCCATTCAAAATCAATTTCGCGAACGCGCGCGAACCGGTCACGTTGGTGCGCTCACCCACGTTCACGAATAACGAATCTTCACCAATATTGAGCGCCTCCAAACCAGACAGGCGTAGACGTTTCTCAATCACCGGCGCGCCGTCGCCAAACGCGCGCGGTTTGAACGGTGAAACAATATCGACAATCGCCTTGATATGCGCCGGGGTGGTGCCACAGCAGCCGCCGGTAATATTGAGCCAGCCCGCTTCGGCCCAGTCGCGAATGAATGACGCTGTTTCCTCCGGCAGCTCGTCATAGCCAGTGGGTGCTAACGGATTGGGCAACCCGGCGTTGGGATGCGCGGAGACGCGGCAATCGGCAATGCGCGATAGCTCTTCAATGTGCGGGCGTAATTCCTTGCCGCCGAGCGCGCAATTAAAACCAATCGAAATCGGATTCGCGTGACGGATCGAATTGTAAAACGCCTCCACCACTTGACCCGATAGCGTGCGACCTGAGGCGTCGGTAATCGTGCCCGAAATCATGATCGGCAAACGCTGATCGCCGCTGATGCCGCGCGCTTCAAATTCTTCCTCAATCGCAAAAATGGCGGCCTTGGCGTTAAGCGTATCGAAGATGGTTTCAATCAACAAAATATCCGCACCACCATCAATCAAGCCGCTGGTAGCTTCGCGATACGCGTCTTTGACTTGATCAAAATTCACTGCGCGAAAGCCCGGATCATTCACATCGGGTGAGAGCGAGAGTGTGCGTGTGAGTGGGCCTAATACGCCAGCAACGAAACGTGGCTTGCGCGGATTGTTGGCTTCGTATTCATCGGCAATGCCGCGCGCAAGCTTCGCCCCTTCCCGATTCAATTCATAAACGATCGATTCCATGCCGTAATCGGCCATCGATACGGCGGTGGAGTTAAACGTGTTGGTTTCTAAAATATCCGAGCCTGCTGCCAGATATTGGCCGTGAATTTCGCGTACCACCTGCGGGCGCGTGAGCGTGAGCAAATCATTATTGCCGCGCAAATCACTGGGCCAATCCTTAAAACGCTCGCCGCGATATTCGGCCTCGGTCAGGTGGTATTGCTGAATCATCGAGCCCATCGCGCCGTCGAGCACGAGGATGCGCTGTGCTAACGCGTCCATGAGGGTTTGGGTACGAACGGCGCGGGGATTGATGGGTTGATCCATGATGTATGTTTTTTTTGAAACTGAGATTATTTAAAATTTGTCATTCTGAAAACAGCTTCATCGTTTGAAGAATCTGCTTTTACCTTCAGATCACTGTTGCGTCGCAATCCAGCCAACCACCTTCGATTCCAGCACGGCCAACGGCAATACGCCATCGCTCAATACCAGATCGTGATATGCCTTCAGACTGAATTTACTGCCCAGCTTTTGTTGCGCGCGTTCACGCAAAGCCTGAATTTTTAATGCACCAATTTTATACGCCAGCGCCTGCCCCGGCCACGCCATATAACGCTCGGTGGCGCGACGCGCTTCGGCTTGGGTAACACCTTCGTTGTCCATCATGTATTGCATGGTCGCCTCGCGCGTCCAGCCTTTGGCATGCAGGCCGGTGTCCGTCACCAAGCGCACGGCGCGCAATAGCTCATCTTGCAAATGGCCGAGATACGCGTTTGGATCGTCGTATAGACCCATCTCGCGGCCTAATGTTTCAGCGTAGAGCGCCCAGCCCTCGCCATAGGCGGTGATCCAGCCGTATTTGCGAAAT
>JANYGV010000288.1 GCA_025359285.1 Burkholderiales bacterium | reverse complement strand
GCAAAAGATTGCGGATCTTGATCACGAGATTCGGCGCGCGGCTATGTCAATGTCGGACAAAATTAACGCGGTAGCGATGGAATCAATAAAAAATACCCGAATTGGTGGCGGGGTGTTTGCACAATTCTTGCACCGTCCCGGTAACTGCCCCACCAAACGCGCAGTGATTTTTCTTGAAGGGCATCGGCAGCAGCGGCAGTAGTGGCGGCGACCTGACCCACAACAGTATCGGCTTTATTGAGGCGGATGCAGGCCTGGTCACAATTGATGGCACCAGCGAGCGCGCGGCCAAATTAAAAATCAGGCAAAAATTTATCTGGGGCCATTCGAGCTGGTGGTGTTGCAGCACGACGCAGACATTGATTTGGCGCTTTCGTGGGAGCTGCTCGATCCGCTCAAAGACAACCTTGAAAGCGTGAAAGCAAACGTCAAGGTCGGCCTTCGTAACACTTGGCTGTCGAAACGCTTTTTTCATGGGCGGGCGCAGCGGCGGTGCTAGCTTTTTTTCTGATTTGGCCAGCGGTAACGCACTCAATCCCCCCGCCAAAATGAGCGGTGCTCAGGCGTTGGCCTCGCCCGTACTGGCATTTCGCGCGCGACACCAAAGAAGCGAAGGCAATGCACGCCATCGTGTTTGAAAAGCCAGGCGACGCGACCCTATGCCCCTCATACCATCGCGACCACCAAGGCCCGATGGGCTTAGCGCGGCAGGATTCTCCGCTGTCTACGCAATGCCATGCCGACCTGCAAACCAAGGTGCCACAAACAACGAACGCCAACATCAGTGACTTTTCCAAAGGTCACCCGCCGTTCAAACTTTCCATGCTGGCTCCCGGCAAAACCGGTGCCGCCGGTATTGTCAGCGTGTCTCAAGACGCGCCGCAACTTGCCGAGAAATCAAAAACCAGCGCGGATATTGCCATCACCGATCTAAAAACTGTCAGAGCTGTCATCCTGGCAACATCACCACCACTGACGACAAAGTGCGCGGCACCTGTGAAACTTGCCACGGCTTTCATGTGGGCGGATCGAAAAGCGGCGTGCCGATTCCGCTACCTGGCGGCGTCCCGCATGACCCGAAAGAACGCGCAGCCAAATTAGTTGCGGCGCTACAAACCGGGGCCCACCCATGAGCTTGGGTCCGCACCGGAAGCGGTACGCCACGCTATCAGCGGCATTTCTTTCCGCTTTGATCGTGAACTGTGGAGGCGGCGGGGGCGGCACTGATGCGCCGGCTTGCACCAGCAATTGCACTCCACTAGCGGCTGTTGACGCTTTGCACCCTGCGGAGTTTAAAAATCGATGCGAAAACTGATGGAGGCGAAGGTAACTTTCCACGGATTTCATGCCAATAGTGGTTGCCTTAGCGCAAAATGGCGGGGATATTTGCATCGTCCGGATAATTTTGCAACCGATTCCTTTTAATTCAGATGTGCGAATCGTTATCACAACCTTGTAATTTATTCTGCATTTCAGTGCCGATTCTCTGCACTTCATCGCGAGCTGACTTGTTAGCACTGCTGATGCACGCGTAAGCTCCGCAGCACTCAATTGAGAAAAGCGGAAACGATATGTGTGCGGTAAGTAAAACTGTTTTAATCCGACTCGTATTTACGCTCCTGGCACTTTTTTCAGCGCGCATTGGTGCAGAGCCCTTGCCGATCTCGACTGCGGCAACACCGACCGAGCGCAGGCTACCGCCCGCATTTGCCACACGCCTCGGCGCGACTGAAAAAATTACATTGGATGGCAAACAGGACGAAAGTTTCTGGCGGCGCGCCGCCCCTATTAGGGACTTTTATGAATACCGTCCACGCGATGGTGTAGAGGCAAAATTCAAAAGCGAAGTGCGAATTGTCTACGACCAAACCGCGCTGTACTTTGGTCTGACCGCATTTGATCCCGATCCGTCAAAAATCGATGCGCCGCTGGTCAGGCGCGATCAGGTGATGGGCTCACAAGATTTTTTCGCCCTGCATATTGACCCTATCGGCACACGAAAATTCGCCCAAATATTTCGCGTCAGCGCATCAGGCTCCCTCGGCGACGGGCTTTATAACGAAGATTCAGGTAACGAAGATTACTCGCCTGATTTCGAATGGGAAGCGCAAACGCAGCGTACGTCAACCGGCTGGACAGCGGAAGTAAAAATACCGTTTTCCACGCTTCGCTACTCGTCACCTGCTGCCGAGAATTGGAGCATCCTGATTTTTCGCAGGATGGGACGCGATCAAA
>JANYGV010000239.1 GCA_025359285.1 Burkholderiales bacterium | reverse complement strand
GTGGCGCGATCATGCAGTTCACCTTTGTATTGAATCGGGCCCCAATCCACGGCCTGCGCGGCGAGCAGAATATTGGCCGCGTCTTCGACCTCGGATAAATCCGGCTGCATCGCTTCCACAATCGCCGGAATTTGCGCAGGGTAAATCGACCACATGCGCAAAAATCCAAACTCATGTCGCGCGCGCTTTGCATCGGCTAAAACCACGTCCGCGTTTTTTAAATCCAGGCAAACATTGTGGCAGGGCACGATACCGTTCGCGAGCGCTGCCGCCACCACTTCGGCTTTGGCACGCACCAGCAATTTGTGTTCAAACTGGCCCGGCGAGCGCATTGCGGACGCGGGAATTGCGCCATGATGACCGGAGACAAAATCCATCAAGCCAAAATCAAGAACCTCAATATTCGGTAACTGTGCGATGCGCTGAACGTCGCGCAACGCGCCGTGAGTCTCGACCAAAATATGCACGGGGACTTCACGGCCAATATTCGCTTTCAGCCCGATCACGTGAATATGCGCAATCATCGCTTCGGCTTCTTCAAATTTGGTGCATTTCGGGATCGTGATATAGCGCAATACCTTACCTGCGCCGCCGACCAGAATATCAATATCCGCTTTCCAGTGAGGGTGCGAAAAATCATGAATTCGCGCACCAGCCATTTTGTATTTGTTGGCCGGGCTGTTCAGCATGCGCACAATCATCTCGGCATGTGCCTGCTCTTGTCCGGCTTGCGCGCCGTCCTCACAATCACAAGTGATGTCGAATACCGGTCCCAATTTATCCTGCAATTCAAACGCCTTGCCAATCAGCTTTTCGCTGCCCGCAAAGTGTTCGCAAGTAGGGATTATCGGGAACGGTTTTTCTCCGGAAAATAGCGCGTCTTTGGGATGAACTGTTGACATGGTAGTGGCCTAAAAATTAAATTTTGCGTGGCATGAGGACGGTGAAATCAAGCGATAGGACGTGTGATAACGCGAGCGATGAGGCTTTCTGCTCGGGTGACATATTCGCAAACTCAGCGGCATTGGGATTCTTGTTTTTGTAGCCATCAAGCTGAATGCGCAGCGCGCCGACGTTGTTATTGAGCGGCCATTTCATAATTGGTGTCGAGACCGCGTACAAAGTATCGCTGGCGAACACTGGATTGGTATGCGAGCCTGCGTTAATGGCCGCAATCGTCAGCGCGTTTTCCAGGCCATCAAAAGCGAGCGCCCGGCAAATCGATATGACTTGCCCGCCGTAGATTAGACGCTGGCCGAAGCGACTATCTTTCATGTGATGCAAATCAAAATGAACGCGCGCGTTGTTTTGATAAAGCTTGGTCGCTAAAGTGTGATCGGTTTCATCGAGCGTCATGCCAGCCGGATGAATAATCGGCTCATTCAAAACCACATCGTCGAAGAATGTGTCGCTACCGGTGGCGCTCGACACTACTTCATTATGTTGATGCGTGAACGTCGCGGTTAACTTTTCAGGTGCTATAAAAGAGTCAAATTCAGGTATGGGCATTGCCTGAACTGCCGCGCCAGCGCCAGAGTTTGGATGGAGACCCTCATTCGATGGCGACGCATTTAGCTTACGATGCACCATCACCCAGCGAACCCAGGTCAGCACCAATTCGTCGCGCTGATTAAAACAATTTGACCGTACATAAACGACGCCCGTTTTGCCGCTGCTATTTGGTTTTAATCCAATGATTTCGGTTTCTGCGCGCAGCGTATCGCCGACAAAAACAGGCCGGACGAAGCGACATTCCGCATAGCCTAAATTGGCGACCGCGTTGTAGGAAATATCTGGCACGGTTTTGCCAAATGCGATATGAAATACCAGCAAATCGTCTACCGGCATTTCATGATGGCCCATGGCTTGCGCGAACAGCGCGCTGCAATTGAGTGGATTGCGCGAGCCGCTTAGTGCCTGATAAAGCGCCGTATCGCCAGCCGTAATCGTGCGCGGCACCGCATGGACAAATTTCTGCCCCAACACGTAGTCTTCAAAAAAATAGCCTGATGCTGGTCTCATTGTTTTGCCTAAAGCAAACATAGCAAACTACGGCAAGCTACGCCGATTCCAATTCCTTGATCATCTCCGCCAGCGCCAACATGCGCTTTGCACCGCTGACATGATGCCGCTCGACCAGGCGACCGTTGAGCATGATGGTACCGCGGCCCTCACGATGTGCCTGATCGATCGCTTCGATAACTTCATGCGCGTAACTAATATCGGTTGATTTTGGGGTGAATGCATCATTGCAATAAGCGAGCTGATTAGGGTGCACCAATGATTTTCCGTCAAAGCCCAGATCGCGCGTCAAGCGGCACGCCATCTCGAAAGAATGCATGTCTTTTATGTCAATACTAATGCCATCGACCACCGCGCGCTGGTAGGCGCGACCGGCCAGCAGCACATGCGAAAGTGAATATTGCAGCGGGATGCGGTCGGGTGTTTTGCGGCCATGAAGCTGGGTGATGAGATCGCTGGTGGCCATGATCAGACAGGCGATTCGGTTTGATGCAGCCGCAATTTCTTCGGCTCTGAGCACGGCAATCGGGCTTTCGATCATCACCATGATGGGCATGTCGCCACCGCCCGCCGCGTCAAGCACGTCGAGCGCGTCGTGAACGTCTTCTTTCGACTCGATATTGGGGAACAGCACTGCGTCTGCGCCAATATTGGCGACCGCCTTAACGTCCTCAATGCCCCATTCTGAATCAAGGTCATTGACCCTCACCACTCGCTCGCGACGACCGTAGCCGCCTGACAACACCGCTTCGACGACCTGCTTGCGCGACATTTCCTTATTGTCCACCAGCACCGAATCGCCCAAGTCAAAGATCACTGAATCGACTCGCAGGGTGCGCGCTTTGTTTAAAAAGCGCTGAAAACAGCCGGGGACATACAACATCGAGCGGCGAGGGCGGAGGAAGGGAGTCATGGCTGAACTAAAAACCTTTGCACTATTTGTGGATCTATCGAAGATCAATGACTACAAAATAATTGTACGTTGCGGTGCAGCATAAAGTCAACAGGACTTATATCTTATATAAGACATAGGATCTCGTTGGTTTTTGATTATGCTGTGCTAGCATCGTGATTAATTTGCAGATTTCTATGGCGGACCTCTTTTTTATTTTGCGGCGTTGTCTTCAACCCCGCGTATTTTTCTCTTTTTTCGTTTCCTCTATTTCCTTTTTTATATTTTTGAAACAAAACTTCATGGCCGCATCAGTAGACACCAGCAATTCCTCCGAATCACCGGCCAGTGCATTAAGCCCCGGCCCCAGCTTTCGCCCGCTTTATGATCAGATCAAAATTCTGCTGACGCAGAGTTTGGTGGCAGGCGAATGGAAACCCGGCGAAGCGATTCCATCTGAAATGGAGCTGGCTTCCCGGTTTCGCGTCAGTCAAGGCACGGTACGCAAAGCCATTGATGCGCTGGCGGCTGAAAATATTCTGATTCGCCGGCAGGGTAAAGGCACCTATGTCGCCACGCATACAGAACCAAACCACCAATATCGGTTTTTACGCATCACCCCCAATGTGGGCGAGATGGTGTATCCCACCAGTATTTTTCTGGACGTTAAGCGCGGCAAAGCCAGCGCTGAAATCGCGCGCGGCCTCGATCTCAAGGCGGGCGCACCGGTGACGTCAATTCATCGTGTATTGCTGTTTTCAGCCAAACCGGTGGTGCTTGATGAAGTGGTGGTGCCATCCACAAAATTTCCGCTGCTCAGTCTGGAAAAATTGGAAGGTTCGGGCGACGGAAAAAAAGGCTCGCTCTACAGTTTTTTTGAGACTGCTTATGGTTTCAGGATGATTCGCGCCGAAGAGCGTATTCGAGCCGTCGCCGCCGATGCGTTTACCGCAAAAACATTGCGTGTCGCCAAAGGCACGCCGCTGTTATGTGTTGATCGTATTGCATTTACGTATGGCGATAAACCGGTGGAGTGGCGTCGTGGGTTATGCTTGACGGAGAATTATTCTTATTACAACGAACTCGCATGAAACGATTTTTTATATGAACGATGTGCCCAAATTTCCCAGTCAGGTTTCAACCACATTTCCGGTCACACCCGCTGCATTGGAAATTAAAGGCTTGATCAAACATTTTGGCGGCAAACATGCCGTTGACAGTCTTGATCTCAGTATTCCTCAAGGTGAGTTTCATGCACTGCTTGGCCCAAACGGCGCGGGTAAGACCACCACGTTGCGGATCGTGGCGGGCCTGTTGAAAGCGGATGCGGGCAGCGCCGCGATTCTTGGGCATGACATCGCCACCGATCCGATTGCGGCGAAACGACTTCTCGCGTTTTTGCCAGACGATCCCTTGCTTTACGGCAAGTTGAAACCTTTGGAATATCTCGAATTTGTTGCCGGGCTGTGGAGTGTTGAGAGTGATGCTGCTGCGCCGCGCGCGGAAGAGTTACTGAAAGTGCTCGATTTGTGGAACAACACGAATGAATTGATTGAAGGTTTTTCGCGCGGCATGCGGCAAAAACTGGCACTGGCGGGCGCATTGATCCACGATCCGCAGGTATTGATTCTTGACGAGCCGTTGACCGGGCTCGATGCCGCAGCCGCGCGGCAGGTAAAAGATTTACTGATTGAGCGCGTGAAAAAAGGCAACACCATTGTGCTCACGACACATATTCTGGAAATGGCGGAGCGCCTCGCGGAGCGCATCAGCATTATTCAACAAGGCAAAATTATCGCGCAAGGCACCTTGGATGAATTGCGTGCGTTGGCATCTTCCTCCTCGCACTCTTCCCACTCTCCGCACTCAGGTTCAAATTCGGATTCCACCGGGAACGCTACATTGGAAGATGTATTCCTGGGCCTTACCGCTAACGCAAAATGATGCCGACATTGAAAGTGGCCAGCTGGCCTTGGCTGCTGCGGCACGAGGTACGTCTGCAATGGCGGGGCATGAGTGGCGCGCGCCTGTGGCTGGTAGGGCTGTTTGGCGGCTTGCTATGGCTGGCTGCGCACGCCGCAGCGTGGGGCCTGCTGCGCGGGTTGGATATGGTGTCACTGCCGTCCGCGGCCACGATTTTATTTGGCGCGGGCACGTGGCTCATCATCACCCTCATGTTTTCGCAGGCCATCATCTTGTCAGTATCAGCACTATTTGATCGCGGGGATCTCGATCTGCTGCTGTCCTCGCCGCTATCGCCACGCACCGTGTTTACGATTCGCGGGCTCGGTATTGCAGTCAATTGCATCACCATTTATTTCCTGATGGTGACGCCGTTTGCGCATGTTGGCGTTTTTACCGGGCAAGCAAAATTGCTCGCGATTTATCCGGCGATCATTTCCATTGGCCTTCTGGTGGCGTCGCTAGGAATGATGCTCACGCTCACGCTGGTGCGGCTGATCGGTGCGCGCCGCGCGCGGGTGGCGGCGCAGTTGATCGGCGCGCTGGTCGGGGCGGCCATTTTTTTGATGAGTCAGATACAAAATATGCTGGGGCGCCAAACGCGCGACCACATCATGGCGACTATGAAACACGCCGCAGAGCCAGGCGGTGTGCTGGCGGCAGATAGTTTTATCTGGTTTCCATTCCGCGCATTTTTGGGCGAGCCAATCCCGTTGCTAAGTGTGATCGTGCTGGGCGCGGGAGGATTTTTGCTGGTCACGCACCTTACCTATAAACGTTTTTTATCGGGCACCCAGGAATCGGTAACTGGCAGCGCCAACAAGCAGGCTGGGCCGCCAGCGACGATCGCGTCGCATTTTCAGCGTGGGCGCGGCAGCTTCGCGCGAACGGTGTTGGTGAAAGAATGGCGCTTGATCTGGCGCGATCCTCAATTGATCGCGCAAACATTTCTACAAATGCTGTATTTGCTGCCGCTGGTATTTTTGGTATTTCGAAATTCAGATGCGGTGGGGTATGTGGTGCCCGGTGCGATTTTGCTCGCCTCTACCCTTGCCGGCAGCCTCGCCTGGATCACCGTTGCGGCTGAAGATGCACCGGAATTGATTGGTTGTGCGCCCGTTAGTCTTTCGCGCATTCGCCGGCTAAAAGTGCTGGCGGCACTCATACCCGTTTGGCTGTTCGTGTCGCCAATATTGTTTTTTCTCCTGACAAAAAATATGGCGTGGGCGGCGATATTTTTGTTTTGTTTGGCCGGCTGCACCATCAGTGCAGGCGTGATTCAGATTTGGTATCCGCGCACTGGAGATCGCAAAAATATGAAAAAACGCGCCCAGGGCAGCATGCTGATTAATCTGGTCGAAGGCTTCAGCGCATTCGGCTGGTCAGGCGCCGCCTACACGGCCATGCAGTGGCCGTCACCATGGGCATGGCTGGCGCTCGTTGCGTTGTCGTTCGCATTGCTGGGCCCTGCCGGTGCGTGGCTGCTGGGAAAGTCGCGGCGGGAGCAGGGCGTGTTGGTTTGATTTAGCGCATGAAGAACGCAAGTTATGGCACGAACGCACGTAGCGGATTATGCTAAAAAGTTTTTTCGCCTATGAGCAAACACCATTGTGCAATAGCTAGGCGAGAAAAATTCCGTTTAACTGCTCATTGTTTCTCGGTACATTTTGAGCCAGTGGTGGTGTGGTAGTTGCAAACGTACTGCTTTCCTTTGCATATAGCCGTCCACGTATGGGTTCCGCCAATGCCGGCCGTCTCGTCACGAATCTCAATATCCCCGGGCGAGCAGCCGATTTGACCGGATGTAAGGTCTCTAGAGATTCTGGGATTTGTAATACACCCGGCTAACAATATCGAAAAAAACGCAAGCATCAAAATAATTTTTTTCATAGCTCCCCGCGTAAATGGATTGAAAAACATTAGTTGGCATAAATCTCGAAGCATCTTTTAAGTCGCACCACACTTTAATAAATAATCACTTCAACTGCCGCCAAACATCCAGCAATCCCATATAAAAAAGTCGATGCGCCTTAATCGGGCCCGCACTGGTTTGGATGGATTCTGTTTTTACGCCGTCATCGGCGATCACCACGACTTTGCCGCGAAAGCGGCTCATGGACGGCGAGCCATCTTTGCTTTCCAACACGTCGCTGAAGCTCACGTAGTCAAGCTTTTCGTTGGGGTTAAGTTTGAGTGCAACCTGATTATCCGAGGTCAGCGCGACTGACTTTGTGCCCAGTCGCACTCGTCCGCCGCTTTCAATTTGGGCGACTTCGCCGGTCGCTAATTCCAGCGCAGCTAAGGTGAGCGAATTGACTGGCGCATTTTTAAATGTTTCCACCATCGGCACGCTGTCGGGTGTCGAGATATCAACAAAGCCAATGTCGTGCGCAACATCTGCAAATTGCGGCATCGGAATCCAGCCGTGGTCGCCGGTGAGCGCGGTGGTGAAATCACCTTTGATGGTGCCTATCACAAAACGCGGTGGCAGCGGATTAGTACCGAATTCAGCCTCATCAATGCTGGCTTGTAAAAGTGTCCTGGTACTGCTGATGGCGTCTGCAAGCGCTTTGTCACTGTCGGCTACTTTGGCAGGCTGGTCATAAAAAAATTTCAGCACGATGCCTTTGGCACCAGCGCTTTTCAGCGCGGTGATGGCTTGCGCGACCAGCTTTCGGTCTACCGGAAAACCACCCAGCTGTTTCTCGCTCAAGGCGTCAATCAACACCAGTTCAAACGGTGGCGCGGCGGTGTCTGCACGCGATTGTGCATGCGCGGTGCTTGCCAGCGTCAGCGCAAATAAAAATGCTAGCGTTGTGGTGACAGTAGGGCCCCGCGTTTTCGTTCTTGGCATGCTCAATGGATTCCAGGTTTTCAATAAGATCCAGGCTTTTAGTAAGTTCCAACAGGATTTCGCATCACACCAATGCCTTTGATTTCAGTTTCCAATAAATCGCCGGGCTTCATCCATTCTGGCGGGGTGCGGGCAAACCCAACGCCCTCGGGCGTTCCTGTCGAAATAATATCCCCCGCTTCCAAGGTCATGCCCTCTGATAAGTCATGAATCAATCGCGGAATCTTAAAATAAAGATGCTTTGTATTAGATTTTTGCTTTATCACCCCGGATACGCGACATTCGATATCCAGATTTGTCGGGTCGATTTCATCAGCAGTCACAATGCACGGCCCCATCGGGCAGGTGCCGTCCAGACTTTTACCCTTCATCCATTGTCCACCATGCCGTCGCTGTATATCGCGCCAGGTCACATCGTTGATAACGGTGTAGCCGAAAATATGTTGCATTGCATCGGCCTCCGCAATGTTTTTGCCGTGAGTGCCGATGATGACACCCAATTCAACCTCCCAATCGAGCTGCGTGGAGATGGACGCATCAAACGGAATGACGTCGTAGGGGCCATTTACTGACGTCGGCGTTTTGGAAAAAAACACCGGATATTGGGGCAGCTCGCGGTCATCCTTGAGCATATTGCCGCCTTCGTGAAAATGATCAAGGTAATTCCAGCCCACGCAGAATATATTTTTGCGGGGTCGCGGAATTGGCGCTTTCAGCAGCGCTTTATTGAGCAAAATTGGATCGGTTTTCGGCGCAGCCGCGATCTCGCGCAGAAGCGCCATCGTGGGCGCGCCGCCGCGAATGATGTCGAGCATGGTCGAGACGCTGACCGCGCTTTTACGCGCGCCAGTTTCCGCAACGATATCCAACACCTGATCTTTGCTGACCAGTATGCCGGGCTTCAATTCTGTTGTGTCCAGCATTTGATAGGTGACGAGGCGCATAAAGATTCCGGTTATTTTTTAAAGACTTCTGAGTGGATGGGTGGCGATTGACCAGGGACTTTCAAAAAAGTGATTGATTGTCGCAGATTCAACACTGGCAAGGTTTTCCGGCTGCCAATGAGGCATATGGTCTTTATCAATTAGCAATGCGCGGATGCCCTCGATCACGTCGCCGTGTTCAAAAGTGCGCTTAATCAGATCTAGCTCCATGCGAAAACACTGCGCCAGCGACATCGTGGCCGCCGCTTCAATCTGACGTTTGGTGACTTCCAGCATCGTTGGCGAACGTATTTTGAGAGTGGCAATTGTGTTAGCTGCCCAATGAGAAGATTCCGTTTCGAGCGAGGCCATAATTGCAGTGACATTTTGCTTCGCCGCAAAATGCAGCTCGATAGATTCTCGCTGTGGTAGCAGGACGGCAGGCTCAATCGGCGTGCTTGAAAACTTTTTCACAATCTCGTTTATCGCAGGCACAGCACCTAAATCCCATTCCACCAAACTATCCAGGGCGTAATCAAATTCAAACGCAGTCTCGGTCGAAATATGGTGGCTGGCCAAGCCAGTGAAGAGGGCATCTGCGGCTTTAATCATCTGCCCCGTGAGCCCTAAATACAGCCCGATTGCGCCTGGGCAGCGCGATAAAAAATAACTTCCGCCGACGTCAGGGAATAAACCAATCGCTGTTTCCGGCATGGCCATCTTTGTGCGGCCCCCAACGATGCGAATCGGCGCGCCCTGCGCTATCCCCATGCCACCACCCATCACGATGCCGTCGATCCACGCGATAATCGGCTTCCCGGTGTTGACGAGGTAGCGATGGATTTTAAAATTGAGCGCGTATTCTGAACGAAAAAATTCTTGCTCAGCGCCGTCGCCACGTTTCGCTGCATCGTAAAGCGCACGAATATCGCCTCCCGCACAAAACGCCTTCTCGCCCGCCCCACGAATCATGATCGCTTTGATATTGTCGTCGTGCGCCCAATCGTCCAGCCGCAACGATATCTCGTGAATCATGTCGTGAGTGAGGGCGTTGAGTGCTTGCGGGCGGTTGATTGTCAGCGTTGCGATGTGGTTGCGGACGTCGGTGAGGATAGGGTCTTGATGTGCTGAAGTCATTTGATTATGCGATTTGTAGATAACTGAAAAGCGGTATGAGCTGCTCATTCAGGCGAACTTGAATGTCGGATTTACAGCATTAAAAATAGAAGGTCGTTTACCAGCAACGATCTCAACGAAAAATGCCTTGAAGAAGTCCGTCTATATTGGAGTTTAACTTTTTAATCGGATTGGTTGGCCACACAATTAATCCGTACTGCTCAGCGCAAAGTGTGGGTTTTCGATAATGCCGATGACGTTGCCGAATGGGTCAATAACGGTCGCGGTCTTGATGCCTTCGCCCACATCCGCGATGGCATCATTGGCACTAGCGCCGGCGGCCAACAATCGCGCATGCTCCGCAACAATATCGCTCGTACCCCAATAGGTGCACACTCCCTCTTTGTCCGGCAGCAGGCCCAGCTCATAGCCGCCGACCTTGAAACCCACATAAAACGGCTCGTTGAAGTACGGCGGTGCGCCGACCACATTCGTATAAAAAGCGGTGGCCGCGGCCAAGTCGTTAACGTGATAAACCACGGTGCGTAAGCCTTGCAGCATGTTTGCCTCCAAAAAAAGTTATTGCGATTAATGAGTTTAATACGAACTCATGGAATCCAACGTGCCGCAAGCGGTCTGCAATCAGGCGCAAAAAATGTTCCGAAGTGCGAGAGCCGGTATGACAAGCAGGGCGAAAGAAAATGCCGACGAAAATGCGAGGTGCAGCAGTTTGTTGCAACGGTCGCTATACTTGGAACAAATAGAATTTCGAAATCCAATCTTGGGAGCTTGCGCGCTGACAAAATCGTCACGACGCGCATCAATAAGGGTGCAATAAGGGTGTTATGGATCGCAATGATTTATTAGCCGCGACGCGAGAACATTTTCTTCGCTCTTTCACGGACTCGCTTCAACCCGCGATTGATCGCAGCGTGAGCGTCTTGTTCACCAAAGCTGATCAAGCCAAGTCGTCGGCCGACGAGCGTCGATTCCTCGATGCGCGTTCTGTGCTGACCACCCGTAACGCGCAGCTAAAGGCGTTGGCGGTACGCAATCTTGAGCAATTGCTTAATCGCGGATTTCAAACCGCCTACAGCACATTCCGTCAATCCGGCAACGCAAAGCCTAAAGCGACCGCGCTTAGTCTGGTGGAAGTGTCGACGTTTGAAGATGAATTGCGCATAGACAGCATCACCCAGCTGTTCCGCGATGAAGCCGATGAGGAATTACGCGACCTTAATATTCGCGTGGCGTTATTGTTTGAGCAAGAAAATATCAAGGAGCGTGAAAACCCGTTTCGCCCGTACGTGCTATCGCGCAGTATCGGTAAATCCGCCGAAATGCTCGAAGTGCAGGCCGACGTTACGCTTGCGCTGATTGATCAGTTATGCGAAAGCCTGATTCATCGCGTGAGCGATATTTATAGCGGCCTAAACGAACTGCTTTCGCACCACGGTATTGCGGCGCAACTGCAGCTCAAAATTCGCAAGAGCGCCGAACATGGGCCGATCACCAACGCGGGCGCGGATACGACTGGCCTGGACCGTAGCGGAGGTCAGCTGCGAGATGAACGCGTGGAACATGGTGGGCGGGTCGAGCCGAGTATGGGAGTGGTAGGGGGAGGACGCCCATCCGGGCGCGGTTCGCAGGATGCTTTGTCGCAGGCGCAGGCCGCTATTCAGGCGCAGATTCAGGCCCAAGCTCAGGCGTATGCAAGCGCACAGGCAGCGCAAAAAGCGCAGGCACAGCAAATTCAGTCACAGCGACGTATTGATCGCCTGATTGGTTGGGTGCGCGGGACGCGAACCGAAGGCGGGGCGAGCGAATCCAGCGTCGCGGGTGGGCCAGCCAGTGGCTTTGGTCGTGGTCCCGCTAGCGGATTTGGCAGAGCCGCAACCTCAGGGGGATCGACCGGGCCGGAGACAGGTGGCATGGGTGGCATGGGCGGCATGGCGGGCTTCGGTGCCGAGGGCAACGCGGGTCAGCAAATGAGCGGCCCAAATCAGTCGGGTTCGCAGGCTTCAATGGCCCCCACGTGGCTATCGACAGGCGAGCGGGCGGGTGGTGTTTTGCGTCGCGCATTTCTGACCGGTATCGATAGCGTTGCGCCGCCTCGTGAAGACATGGCCGGATTTGATGGGCCTGCCACGGCAATTGCCAGCGCGCGCTTAAACCGTTCAGTGCACAGCATGATGCTGGAGGAGACACCAGCGGCGGAGCAGATGTTTCTTGAAGACGGCAGCATCCGCAATCTCATCATGGAGCAGCGCCCTCAGCTCAGCGAGCTCACGGACGCGGTTCAGGAGCGGATGACGATTGATATCGTCGCGATGCTGTTTGAATTTATTTTGCGCGATACTAAAGTGCCCGCCGAAGTCCGTGCGCAGCTGGGGCGATTGCAATTTCTGGTGCTCAAAACCGCGCTGCGCGATCCCACCTTCTTCACCCACAAAGGCCATCCCGCGCGGATGCTGGTGAACCGGATTGGCTCGATCTCGCTCAGCTTGCGGCAGGTAGACCCCAGCGGCAAACACCTCACCGCCGAGATTTGTCGAATCGTCGAGGCGCTGCTTGCTGACACCGAAGAGCGGGTCGAAATTTTTGCGCAAATGCTGGATGAATTCGACCAGTTTGTGGCGCGTGAATTACGCACTTCTGATGAAGACGTCGAGCGTGCCGTGCTGGCGATGGAGAGTGTCGAGAGCCGCACCCTGCAGTTTGCGCGCATCACGGCGATGATCGCTGACGGTTTGTCGATTCTGAAAATTGATCCAAAACTACATCATTTTATTGTCCACACATGGGCGCACGTGGTGGAGCGTGCGGGTCGCTCAGATGTGGCGGATTCAAGACATTACCGGTCCATGGTGCCCGACCTCATTTGGAGCATTGCGCCTAAAGTCGCCGAAGTTGACCGTAAACAGTTGTTGAGCATGCTACCGGGTATTCTGGCCACCATGCGCGAGGGCATGACCCTGCTCGATTGGGACCTTCAACAGCAGCAGGATTTTCTGGGCTGGCTGATTGACAGCCATACCCGGGCGTTGAGGGCGATCAATTTGATCGGCACAGTGCCGCCGCTGTCATTCATTCGCGACCGTTTTATCGCATTCATGGACAACACTGAATTTGATGTGCGCACACCCACGGACGATGCTGAGGCTGATGAAACCAAAAAGGTGCCGGAGTTCAGCGCTGCGTTGCTAGCAGACGCCATTCGCGAATTGAAGGTTGATATTAATGTTATTGACGATATGTTTGATACCGACTTTAATCCGATCAAATCAGTCGGCGAAGTCACCTCCGTCAGCGACACCGGTTTATCGGCAGGCCCAGCGGCGAATGAGGCTTATGCTGACTCCGACATCGAGGAATCTGAAGCGAGCAGGGTGGCCAATGCTGTATCCAATGAGTCGGCAAACGAAATATCCGACGTGATGGCACGTCTCAAGAGTGGGGTTTCCATTGAAATCAATCTCTACGGTCGGCCTAGTCTTGCAAAATTAAACTGGGTGAGCCGGAACGAGGCAAGCCTTGTTTTAACGATGGTGGATCGGCCAAAGCCTTCCATCATCAGCGTGAAATTATTCCGCTGGATGTTGCGCGTCGGTCGGGCACGATTCCTTGAGGAGACACCGCTGTTTGAGCGTGCGGTGGAGTCATTATTGGAATCAGCCGACGAGATTGATGCCGCAAACGAAGCCGAAGTCGCCGCGTAAACTTGGCGTTGAACTTCACCACGGCTGGGTTTGTAACTCGAATGCTCTGACCTATAACAATTTCACGCGCAATTTATGTGGGTTTTCAAGCGTCCAAACTAACATAGCGTGATACCCACCAACGCTGCAAACAGTCCTACATTTAATATTTGGAGCATTCCATGTCATCTCTGCCTCCCGCTCAACCTTCGACCAAACCCCCCTCAACCTTTTATCGGATTATCAGTGGTTTTTGGTCGTTCGTCGATGCTTCCCGGCGAGCCCTTTTTAACCTGATTTTCCTGCTCATCATTATCGTTTTCATCATTGCCTTATTGAGCAGCGACAAACTAAAACTGCAGGATAAAACGGCGCTGGTACTAAACCTGAGCGGGCCGGTAGTGGAGCAACAATCGGGCAGCGTGCGTGACCGGATTACCGCGCAGGCCGCGGGTGGTGATGGCGGTGCGCAGACGCAATTACGCGATGTGTTGATGGTGCTGGATGCAGCCGCAAAAGATAAGCGAATCGACCGCGTGTTGCTGATTCTGGATGATTTTTCCAATACCGGCCTCGCCAACCTGCGCGAGGTGGCTGCCGCGCTTGAGCGCTTTAAAGCCAGCGGCAAACAAGTCGTGGCATGGGGATCAAATTTCGACCAAAAACAATATTATTTGGCGGCGCACGCTAGCGAAGTAATGTTGCATCCGATGGGCATGGTATACATTGATGGCTTCGGCCGCTACCGCAATTACTACCGCGATGCGCTGGATAAAATTGGCGTGACAGCGCACGTTATCCGCGTCGGCACCTACAAAAATTTTGGTGAGCCTTATTTCGCCAATGCACCTTCCAAAGCCACGATGGAATCTGATGCGTTTTTATATGATGCGCTATGGAAAACCTATACTGACGGTGTGGAAACGGCGCGGAAATTGCCGGCGGGTAGCATCGCAAAAACCATCAACGAATTGCCTGAGCTATTCACCGCCGCGGGCAACAATGCGGCCAAACTTGCGCTGCAAAACAAGTGGGTCGACAGCCTGAAAACGCGCGATGAAATGCGTCAGATCATGATTGAACGCGGTGCCAAGGATACCGAACACGCGGATCAAAAAACATTTCGGCAAGTCTCGTTCGGTGCGTACCTAGACAGCGTGAAACCCAAAGTGGCGTTTGGCATGGGCGATGCTATCGGCGTGGTGGTGGCTGAGGGCGAAATCACGGATGGTGCTGCACCCGCGGGTGCCATTGGTGGCCGCTCCACCGCAGAACTGATTCGCCGTGCCCGCGATGACGACAAAATCAAGGCAATTGTGCTGCGGGTTAATTCGCCCGGTGGCAGCGCATTCGGCTCGGAATTGATTCGCCACGAACTCGAACTCACCCGGACAGCGGGCAAGCCGGTGGTGGTGTCAATGGGCAACGTTGCTGCATCTGGCGGCTACTGGATTTCGATGGCGGCAGACGAAGTGATCGCAGATGTCACCACTATCACTGGCTCGATCGGCGTATTTGCGATATTACCGACCGCCGAAAAAGCGCTCGAAAAATTATCCGTCAACACTGGCGGCTACACCACGACTTGGTTGGGTGGCGGCTACGATCCACGCCGCGCGCTTGATCCGCGCTTTGAGCAATTGATTCAGGGCTCCATTAGCAATATCTACAGCGAATTCACTACCAAAGCCGCAGCAGCGCGCAAAACCACGCCAGAGAAAATCGATGCCGTTGCGCAGGGCCGTGTCTGGACGGGCGCGCAGGCGAAAGAGCGCGGCCTGATTGATCGCACCGGCAGCTTTGCCGACGCCATTAAATCCGCCGCCGCCAAGGCGAAATTGCCGGAAGATGCGCGTGTAACCTACATCGAGCCTGAGCCAAGCAAATTTGAACGCATCCTTCAGCAGTTTGGTGTGGACGCATCCTCCACTATCGGTACGCTGGCTGCACAATTTAATTTGCGTTTGATGCCAGCAGGCATCCCAAATGGCGCGGTGAACGAAGCACAAAAAGACTTATTGTGGCTCTCAGAAATGGCGGACAAATCACGCCGCGGCATGCCGTTTATGGCGCTGACGCACTGTTTGTGCGGGCGATAGCGATTTGTTGTATTTCTTTTCTGGCAGTCATCGCCCAGATCGTCATCGCTCAGGTGGTTTCAGCACTCGATTTCTGTCATTGATCGCTTGGCTATCGGTTGAATGGTGTGTAATCGTTAAGATCAGGTTTCGATAGTGACATTGATTTGATGTTATTGACACCACTCACCGAACCACGAAGGGAATCGCACCATGGGTATTTCTGACGAGCTGCAAAAACTCCAAGCATTGCGCGAGCAAGGCGCGTTGAATGAGGATGAATACAGCGCAGCCAAAAAGCGTGTGCTTGAGGAATCGGGCGTCTGTGCGAAATCCAGCGCGACTCGCCCTCCCTCCGCGCTTCATCAACTTACGCGCTCGAAATCTGATCGTTGGATCGGTGGCGTGTGTGGCGGTTTGGCTGAGATGACTAATATTCCAGCGTGGTCGTGGCGTTTATTGTTTGTGCTCGCCTTACTGCTGCACGGCCTGGGGCTAGTAATGTACTTATTGCTGTGGATTTTTGTGCCGCTTGAGCGTGAGCAACTGATCGCGATTGAGGACAAGCGCGGCGATGGCAAGGGGGATTTGTAGTTGCTTACTAAAGCATCTCGAAACGTCAAACTCGCCATCCCGGCTTAGTCACCAAATTGAGCCGGGATCCAGTCCTTCGTGCATTTAAAAACGATGAATGTACTGGGCCCCCGCGTATCGATGGAGATCCGTGAACGGGCACGCCGAGGTGACGAAATTTTGAGATCTTAATTAATCGCAGAACAAACCCTAGAACCAGCTTGCCGAAGGACTCATTTTTGCTCTAAACACCGCACCAGTGCTAGAGTTTATAAATTCAAGTCCGTCCCGGCAACACCGACCCCGCCCGCCAATCCATCGCCTGCAATTCATCCAGCAGCGCCACTAATTCCACTCGCGCACTTTGCTGATGAATCGGCATGATCAGTAAATCACCCGGTTGCGCCCATTCGATCAGCCGCCGCGCCGCATTAATTTCATCCGGCTCATTCACGATATGTTCAGCGCTAAATCCTTTTTCAATCAGCGCTGATCGCAACAGCGCAGATACTTCGCCGGCTGAGCGTCCGCGCAGCATGCTGCTTAATTCTTTAATGATAATCAGGTCAGGCTGGTAGCCTGCAGCGGTTTCAGCGAGCTGCTTGATGGCGTCATCGCCGCGATTGCCCGCTTGACCTAGCAACAAGCCGACACGGCACGCAACATCTTTTCGGGCGCTTAAACTTGCCGCCATAAGCCACGCGAGGCCGCTGGGATTGTGCGCGTAATCAATCACCACGGTCACACCGGAAAGGTCCCAGCGGTCGAGGCGTCCCGGATTGTCGGACCGCTCGCTGCCGAAACGCATTAGCGTAGATGAAATTATTTTTGGCGAAATGCCAAGGGCTGTGGCCGCAAGCGCTGCCGCTGAAATATTTGCCACGTTATAAATCGCCGCGCCCTTCATGGTCAGCGGCATCTCCCTAATAGCGCCGAGCGAAATGCTTTTGTTCTTGTGCGTCAATATCAGTTGCAAATTATTGACACCGCAAGTCGCGCCACCTGCCTGCCGATGCGCCATTAAATTTGGATGCAAATCATCGTAGGCGAATAGCGCAACCCTGCATTTTTGCAGAGATGCACGCGACAGTAATACCGGGTCATCCGCATTCAGCACCAGCGTGCCCGCGTCACCGAGCGTTCGCGCCACGGTCAGTTTTACATCCGCCAAATCGTCCAAATTATCGATCCCATATTCGCCAAAATGATCCGCGCTGATATTGGTGATCACGGCTACATCCGCGTGTTCGGTCGCCAAGCCGCGTCGCAAAATCCCGCCACGCGCGGTCTCTAACACGGCGGCTTCGACGGACATATCGCGCAGCACCAATCGCGCACCCGCCGGGCCAGAAAAATCGCCGCCATCAATTTCGCGGCCATCAATGATTACGCCTTCGGTGGACGAATAACCCGTGCGTTTACCGCTCGCTTTTAAAATCGCCGCGAGTAATCGCACCACGGTGGTCTTGCCGTTCGAGCCCGTGACAAGTGCGATGGGAATGCTGTGTAAGGTCGGCCACGGCACGTTTTCAATAGAGGGTAATTCAGCCAGCGGCCAAGTCACTGAGCCGCTGCCAGCGCCGATGGA
>JANYGV010000206.1 GCA_025359285.1 Burkholderiales bacterium | reverse complement strand
ACCGCCATCAAGACCTTTTTTATGCGCAATATGGTCCATCGCATCGACCACATAATCGACCGGCACCACATTGATTTTGCCGCCTTCGATACCGATTGTCGGCATCCACTGCGGCAAGGTTTCGCGCATTTTTTGAATCAGCTTGAAAAAATAATACGGGCCATCAATTTTATCGATCTCGCCGGTTTGCGAATGGCCAACCACCATGCCGGGGCGATACACGCGCCACGGCAGCTTGCATTCGTTGCGCACGATGGCTTCGGAATCATGTTTGGTGCGGAAGTAAGGATGATCGAGTTCTTCGGCTTCTTTAAACATATCTTCGCGGAACGTGCCGTCGTATAAACCTGCGGCGGCAATCGATGAGGTGTGGTGAAAAATGCCGGCTTTGACTGCATGTGCCAGCTCCACCGTGTGCCGTGTGCCATCGATGTTGGCGAGCGACTGCGATGCCGCGTCGGCAGACATATCGTAAATCGCGGCCAGATGGAAAAGGTGTTTGACTTTGCCTTTCAGCTTGGTAATGTCGGCCGGTGCGATGCCAAGCGCGGGTTTTGCGAGATCGCCGATGATCGGCACGATGCGCTTTTGCGTTTTTATGTCTTTTGCGTCCAGCCCCCACCAGGGATAGATCGCCTCAAGTTTTTTAAGCGATGCCTTGCGCACCAGCACGTAAATAGTGCCTTCGCGTTTAAGCAAGTTTTTGACTAAAAATTTGCCGACAAAACCGGTTGCGCCCGTGACGAAGTAGGTCATGTTCAGGTTCCCTCCAAGTTGATTTATTTTTGTGGATTTTTTGGTGCGCTGCAACAACATGTCGTAACCACATTGTGAGCACACTTCACTACAATATTACACTGTGAACGAGCTGTCAGCGCGTTCGAACCCGCGCTTTCATCCGCATTACTGATGGGCTGTTGCCGGTGTTGGCATGATCTGCGCGGCCTGATTTTTGATTGGAATATTCTCGATTTGCGCCTTGAATCGGGTCGGAAGCAGCACCCGCGTGTGGCATAATTTGCAATTGAATTTTAAAGACAAGTTATGCGAATTCTTCTATCTAACGACGATGGTTATTTTGCCCCTGGTCTTGCGGCGTTATACGAAGCGCTCTCGCCGATCGCCGAGATTACCGTGGTTGCCCCAGAGCGTGACAAGAGCGGCGCATCCAATTCGCTTACGCTGGATCGTCCACTATCTATTCGCAAAGCGCCGAACGGGTTTTTTTTCCTGAATGGCACACCTACTGATTGCGTTCATATGGCCGTCACTGGCATGTTGGACTGGGTGCCAGACATGGTAGTTTCTGGAATCAATCATGGCTCTAACATGGGGGACGATACAATTTATTCGGGCACGGTAGCCGCGGCCACAGAAGGATTTTTGTTGGGCATCCCGTCGATAGCGGTGTCACTCGTCAGTAAATCGGGCAAGTATTTTGCGACGGCTGCTCAGGTCGCGGCAGAGCTCGTATTGCGCCAGCAAAAATCGCCGCTTTCAGTGGCCTCGTTACTGAATGTGAACGTGCCTGATGTGCCGAAAGAAGCATTGCAAGGTTTTGAAATTACTCGTCTGGGCAAGCGCCATAAGGCAGAGCCGGTAGTTAAAACAACCAATCCGCGCGGCGACACAGTGTATTGGATTGGTGCTGCTGGCGCCGCCGCTGATGCGGGCCCCGGGACTGATTTTTATGCGACACAAAATAACCGCGTGTCGATTACGCCGCTGCAAATGGACTTGACACATTTTCAACACATGAAATCGGTTGCTGACTGGATTACCGCATGATTCGGCGAAAACGCATCATGCAATGTTCAAGTTGCCGTTGAACGCTAAACATGAACGCTAAATTTCAGGGTTCTGGTATGACCTCTGATCGCACTCGCGCGCGCATGATTGAAGGCTTGCGGGCGAAGGGTGTGAAGAATGAGCGTGTGTTGGGGATCATGTCGGCTATTCCCCGCCACGTGTTCGTCGAGGAAGCGCTTGAGGCGCGGGCTTATGAACTCGATAAAGCGCTGCCGATTGGGTTCGGTCAAACTATCTCGACACCGGAAATTGTGGCCATCATGACCGAGCTGGTGTGTGCGCCGTTTGAGGTATTAACACCAGGCGGAGCGCCCAAAAAAGTCTTGGAAATCGGCACGGGCTGCGGCTATCAAACAGCGGTTTTGGCGAAAATTGCGCGTGAGGTGGTTACTGTTGAACGTATCGCGCCGTTAATGGATAAAGCGCGTCGCACCCTGCGCGATTTGCGGTTTTTCAATATTATTTTTAAGCATGCAGATGGGCATTTCGGCTATGCGGACGGTGCGCCTTATGATGCTATTTTGATGGCGGCGGCGGCAAGCCATGTGCCATCCGAATTAAAACAGCAACTCGCTGTCGGCGGCAGGATGGTGTTGCCCGTTATAAATGTTGGTATGCATTTAAAACAGGACGACGGTCAAAGGCCGGACGAACGTCAAAGTCTCTATGTGATTGACCGCACCGCTGATGGGTTTACCGAAAAAATTGTGCACGACGTTCGTTTCGTGCCCCTCGTCTCTGGAATTGTCTCTGGGACTGTGTACTGACTAGATTAGACGACACTATGATAACTGCATTAAACAAGAGCCCAAATTTGCAAATATTTTCAGTGAAATTAGCGGTGGCGGCATTACTCATAATGTTGGCGGGCTGCGCTGCGCGCAATCCCGCACCGGTAAGCGATGCGCGCCCGCCAGCGGATGCCAAAACGCCAACAGCGATGCAGTCTGGCTCGGCCCAAAGCCCAATAACGCAGCCAGTCGTGCCTGCCGCTAAACCGGCCGATCCATCAAAGGTTCATATTATCCAGCGCGGTGACACCATGTTTTCAATCGCCAAGCAATACGGGCTCGATTATCGAGAGCTTGCAGCATGGAATAACATCGTTAATCCGACCGCAATCCGCCTCGGCGATAGTTTGCGTTTGACGCGACCTGACGCTGGCGGTGCTACAGCAATTGGGTCTGACAACACCAATCAATCTACACCTAGCGCCAATAGCACCGTGCCGCTCACACCCGGCGAGGTTACGACGACACCGCTAGTGGTTACGCCGCCTGTCGCAGCAGAAAGGCCGCTTATAAACAGCGCAACGTTAAAGGTAGAACCAAAGGCAAGCAAGCTTCCCTATTCAGATCAAGCCTATA
>JANYGV010000187.1 GCA_025359285.1 Burkholderiales bacterium | reverse complement strand
ATCACTCAAGATGCGCTTGGCACTGGCGAAATAGGCTTCACCTTCGGCAGTTAAGGCAAGTTTGCGGGTGGTGCGATTCATCAGCCGCACGCCCAGCCTGTCCTCCATACGCGTGACCAGCTTTGAAAGCGCTGACGGCGTCAAATCCAGATCGCGCGACGCGGCTGAGAATCCGCCTAATTCGACCGAGCGCACAAAGGCGCGCATTTCTCCCGGTTTATCCAAAATCGCCCCTCGACATGTTATTGTTTATGAAATAAATTCCACAATATTATGCCTTTTTGCTTGATTGTCTTCCGGGCGAGAGGAATAAAATACGATTTGCTACTGTTACTTGTCTAACAAACATGGCAAGAATGTTTAGCAAAGCTCTTATTTAATGATATCGGCCAGGGAGGCCGCCATGAAAACAACCGCTAATACCACCATTGAATCACCCGCTCAAACACGTTTCAGTAACTCGCGTACCAATGCACCCCGCAACCTAATCGGCCACCTGACCCAAGCCTTTGGTGAGAAGCTACGTCGCCAGCACGAGGCATCGTTACGCCGCAGCAGAACCAAAAGTGTCAACGCCGCGATTGGCACCCCTGCCTGAGATCAACGAACGACTGGGCAAATAATCAGTCGGCGGCGCGGCGATCCGAGTTTGCGCAGGCGTGTGGCTGGTTGCCCACAAGCGGCGTGCAAACGCCCGACATGAACAAGCCGCATTAGCGAGTCACACAAGCGAGCCGCATTAGCGAGCCATACAAGCGAGTCACATTAGCGAGCCACACAAGCGAGCTATATAATGTCAGCTCTGAAATATTTGCGCTGACTCCCATGAAACGTTCCCGTCCGAAAGCCGCTGCTCCTCAATCGGCCAAGCCGAAACAACCGAAGCCCCGAACTGCGCGCCTGGCGCGTGACGCCCAGCAGCTCATTACGCTTGCCGCGCACTGCACAAAGGCGGGCAGCCGCTACGAAGATATATTTTGGGAACGCGAAATTATCGCGCTGGGCTCCAAGCTGATGGCCGCGGGGCAGGATTCGGTCATCGAAGCGGCGTTGGATAGCACGCTCGACAGCAGCCTTGAAAGCGATCTGGATACCCACGAAACGCTGATTTCATTTTGCGAAGCGGCGGCAGAGTGCTCAAGTGTTGACGTTAGAGGCACGAGTTTCGATACGCTGTTGATTGCGATGCCGATGGTGGCGTGGTCACGTTACGCCATTGCCTCGGGCCCGCTGGCCGAGACCGCCGTGAAAGGTGAGAAGTCAATCAGCAAAACAGCGAGCGCATTGATCGCTGCGCTCCATACCCATATATTGGCTAAAGATGCACAAGCCTGCATGAGTCCCTATCTTTACAGCATTGACCAAATGCCGATCAGTTTTTCGGGCGTGCATAAACTTGCACAAAAACTCACGCATGCCGCCATCGACAAAACGCAACCCAGTTTTGATTATGCAAAATTACCGGCTGCGGCCGATTTGTTGGCGGACGTTCGATTTCTGATTGCGGGCGTCAGCGTACCCGAAGGCGCGCCGCTGTTTCGATGGCAAGCCGATGTTGCCGTCAACCGCGATACCTGCGCGGCCACCTGGACGGCAGAAGCGAAACCGTTAATGGCGGGCCTATTGCCCGGTTGTGAATTTGAATGTTTGCTGCCCGATGCCTATTTTGTGAGTTGTCGCGAGGCAGACCGCCGAGTTCGCCCCTACGCGATCCGATCCGCCGTCGCGTTTTTGGAAACCACCTTGAAAGTCAAACCCGAAAAGGTTTATGCCGTGGTGGCAGCGGTGGGCGAAAAAGCAGTGACGGAGTTCCGCATCAGCTTCATCACGCCCGGTCAAAGCGATGTGGTACACGGCTCGATCTGGCCGGTATTTTCGGCAGAAGAAGATGAAAGCGAAATCATCCGCGTGCTGCGTGAATGCAAAGTCGGCAACATCATCACTCCCGACGGCATGTTCGACGCTGAGCATTGCGATGATTGCGGTGCGCCATTATTTGCAAATACGGACAGCGAAATGGTGCATCCAGCATGGCCAGACGATGCCGAACATGCTGCGGCGCACTACCATTAATTCTGTTTTGTTTGTTTGATTGATGTATCGACTACTTCAGTTACTTCACCAGCTTGCTCCCTCCCCTGGAAGGCAAAGGAGCACACGGCAGGCGGCGTCACTATGCTTTCAGCGCATCAACCAAAAACGGCAAACTTTCGTCCATCCGGTAATCAACACTGGAATGCGTGTCGTTAAATTCTTCGTAGCAATGCGAGATACCCGCCAGCTTTAGGCGCTTCGACAAAATACGCGCGCCGTAGTGGATGTGATATTGATCGCGCCAACCGCAATCAATAAAAATGCCATGCAACGATTTGAGTTGCGTCTTGTATTTATCGACAAGATTAATCGGGTCATGTTTGAGCCAATTTTTCCAGCGCGCCTCGATGCGTTCACCGGTCTCAAGGTTAAACGGCAAACGAAATCCCAGCGGTGCTTTGGGGTCCGGGTCATAAGTCGCGGCCATCGCGATCAACATCAGCGCATGGCCCTCGTTTTCATTTAAACGCTCCTCACGCCACGCATGGGCGAGAAAGTTTTTAACGCGGCCATCATCCATGCCGGTCGCTGCATTTTTTTCCTCCAGCAGCACGTCAATCGCGCCCTTCACGCGTTTCTTGGTTTTATGTTTGGTGAGCTCGGTGAGCGTGCGCGGCCAATCGCTCATGTACACAAAATCAAAATAGGCATCGCCTGAATGACTCGCGATCGCACCCCAATATTTTGAATATTTCATGCCATGAATAATCGCGCCATAGCCGCCCGATGATTTACCAAAACAGCCGCGATGATCGCGCGACGCGAGCGTGCGAAATTCTTTATCCACTAGCGGAATCAGCTCTTTCGTTAAATAATCCGCGTAATCGCCGACGGCGGACGAATTGATATATTGATTGCCGCCTAGC
>JANYGV010000184.1 GCA_025359285.1 Burkholderiales bacterium | reverse complement strand
CTGGCCGATTACGAGATTGGTGCCTTGATGGTGATGGAGAATGGCAAGCTGGTCGGCATCATGAGCGAGCGCGATTACACCCGAAAAATTGCGCTGCAAGGCAAGAATTCCAAAGAAGCCCTGGTCCGCGAAATCATGACCAAAGACGTGCTGGTCATCGCGCCTAGCACCCGCACTCGACATTGCATGGCGCTGATGAGCGAGAAGCGAATCCGCCATCTGCCCGTAATGGACGGCGACACGGTGATTGGCATGATCTCAATCCGCGACATCATGGACGACATCATCGCGGATCACGAACTGACGATTGCACAACTTGAGAGTTATATCCATAGTTAAGGAACCGATCACTTCTAACGAGATTAAGCTATATAACAGAGCGAGCGTTGTCAAAGCCCGACTATCGTCGCTTGAAGGCTACGCCAGAAGCCGTTACATTACCGCATGTTAGAAATACGCACATTGACCAAACGCTTCGGCGACACTCCCTCCACCGCTCCTGTTTTTGAGAATCTCGATTTTGTTCTGAATACCGGCGAATATTGTGCGCTGATGGGTGAATCGGGCGCGGGGAAATCTACGCTGCTCAATATCATCGCGGGGCTTGAACCAACGACCAGTGGCACGATTACGCTTGAGGGCCAGGCACTCGATGCAAATATAGATGATGCGGTAACGCTATTTCGTCGCGAAAAATTAGGGTTTATTTTTCAGGCGTTTCATTTGCTGCCGTATTTAAATGTGTTTGAAAATATTGCATTGCCGTTGCGCCTGAATCGCTGGACGGAAGAAAAAATCTCCGCTCGGGTGACCGAAATGCTGGCGTCGGTTGGCCTCGGTGATAAACGCGCTTCATTGCCGCGTGAACTTTCTGGCGGCGAAATGCAGCGAGTGGCGATTGCGCGCGCACTCGCCCATCGGCCACGGCTGCTGCTTGCGGATGAGCCTACCGGTAATCTCGACCCCGATACGGCGCTGCAAGTTCTGGAATTATTGCGCAGCGAAATTCGCCGTAACAACACCACCGCAATCATCGTCACCCATAGCGAAATTGCGGCTCGCACGGCCGACCGCGCGGTGATGCTGACGCGCGCGGGCTTGAAACCACGCTTGTTTTCATAATGCTCGCAAAATTATTTTTAGCTTCGTTGCGCGCCAACCTCGGTCGCACTGTGCTGGCCCTGGCGGGTATCGCGCTTGGTGTGGCGTTGGGCTTGGCCGTGCATGTCATCAATCAATCGGCGATCGGTGAAATGCAGCAAGCGGCGCGTACCTTGAGCGGCGATGCGGACTTGTCGATTCGTGCGGGGCGAGTAAACGCGAGCGGGTTTGACGAGAACTTGCTTGAAATAGTGGCGGCCAACGAGCGCGTGCAAATGGCGAGCCCGGTCATTGAAGCGGATGCAGCCTACCGAAAAGATGTCCCAAACACCAGCACGGGCGCGGCTCTTCAGCCTATGCAAGGCAGACAGACGATCAAATTTATTGGCGTGGATATTTTTCGCGCGGCACTGTTGCAGCCGGGATTTGCGGGCGAAATGTATCCAAGCGACGACCGATTTGCAATGCTCCGCGGCGACCACGTTTTGCTCAACCAAGCCGCGCGCGCAGTGATCGGTGGTGGAGGTGCTGACGAGAACACACCACGCAAATTTTCAGTCACGGTCGGGGGCGCGTCCCATTCACTCACCGTCGCGGGCAAGGCCGAACTGGCAGGCTATGCGGGGCCTCTGGCGATCATCGACATCGCCGGCGCACAAACTTTATTTAATCAGTTAGGTCAAGTTTCGCGTATCGATATTCGCTTGATTCCGGGTACCAATTCAGCCGACGTCGCCCGCGCACTGGCATCGCAACTTCCTGCGGGCGTGACCGCATCCACGCCTGAGCAAGCAGACAAACAAAGCGCTGCAGTATCCCGTGCCTATCGCATCAATCTCACGGTGTTGTCGTTAGTCGCATTGTTCACCGGCGGCTTTCTGGTTTTCTCCACGCAAAGCCTGTCCGTATTGCGCCGCCGTGCGCAATTTGCGCTGTATCGAACCCTTGGCGTTACGCGGGGCGAGCTGATGCGCGCATTGATTGCGGAAGGCGCCGTATTGGGTTGCATCGGCGGCATTATCGGCACAGCGCTCGGACTGTGGCTGGCAACATTTGCACTGGCTAAATTTGGCGGCGACCTTGGCAGTGGCTTTTTTGCCGGTACCGCCCCCGTCGCCCAATGGACCTGGCCGACGCTCGCCTTCTTCACTAGCCTCGGTATCGCGGCGGGCGTGGCGGGTGCTGCGATTCCCGCTCGCGCTGCGGTGAATGAAGCCCCCGCGCGCGCAATCAAGGCCAGTGATGGGGAAGGTGCTACCTCGGCGCTACCACCCACCTGGACGGGATTCGCGCTGATCGTTTTGTCGGGCGTGCTATTGCTGCTGCCGGCGTTTGATGATATTCCGTGGCTGGCGTATTTGGCGATTGCTGCGCTGTTGCTGGGTGTGCTGGCGCTGTCCCCGATTGCATCCACCCGCATTATTGCGATCATCCCCAAGCCGAAAAATTTCATCGCGCAATTAAGCCTCAACCATATCGAAAAATCACCCGGCCCGTCAGCAGCCGGTATCACGGGTGTGGTGGCGAGTTTTTCGCTGATGATTGCGATGCTGATTATGGTGGTGTCATTTCGATCTTCCCTCGAACAATGGCTCATCGGCGTGCTCAATCAAGATTTATATGTGAGACAAGGAAATGGCGGCAGTGGTGGCGGAGACAGCAATGCCCTGAACACCAGCACTGGTGCGGCTCTTCAGGCATTGGCTGGGGTAGCGCAGGCAGATTTTCTGCGTTATCGCAGCATCGTCCTTGATTCGACAAAACCGGAACAGCCCCCAGTAACACTAATTACCCGACCGCTGCGCGAAAATGTTTTGCAGTCACTAAGCGTATTGAAGCGCGCGGCGGCCGATACTAATCGGGACAAGCTGCCCGATATTTGGATATCGGAAGCGGTCGCTGATTTATACGGCTATACGCCCGGCCAGACGATTTCGCTGCCGCTGGACGGCACGACTCATCCGGTATTCGTCGCGGGCATTTGGCGAGATTACGCGCGCAGCTTTGGCGCGATGGTGATTGACCGCGAGGTATATTTGAAATGGACGGCCGACGACAAAATAAATGATGTGTCGCTGAAATTGAGCACCGATGCAAACAAGGCAAATGTGATCGCCGCGGTTCGCAATTTGCCGATTGAGGCAAAACTCGATATTGCTGACGCAGCAGAAATTCGCAAATTTTCGCTACAAGCATTTGACCGCAGTTTCGCCGTCACCTACGCGCTCGAAATCGCCGCCATATTTGTCGGCTTAGCCGGTATCAGTGCGACATTTTCAGCGCAAGCATGGTCGCGCCGCCGCGAATTCGGGATGCTGCGTCACCTCGGCGTATCGCGGCGTGAAATCGCGACGCTGCTGGGTGCAGAAGGCGCATTGCTCGGCGCACTGGGGGCAGGCATTGGTTTGCTGTTGGGCATGGCGATTGCGTTAATCCTGATCTTTGTCGTCAACCGTGAATCATTTCACTGGAGCATGGAGCTGCATATTCCGTGGGTGACCATGGCGGTATTGTCGGTCGCGCTGGTGGTGCTCACATCCATCTCTGCAGTATTGAGCGGAAAATTTGCAATGTCAAAACAAGTGATTGCTGCCGTGAAAGAAGACGCATGAGCAAGGACGCATGATGCGCATTGCGTGGCTATTTTTTTCTTTTGTTTTCACGCACCTTGCGTTGGCCGAGCCGGTTCGCTTTGCCGACGTCACACCCGGTCACGCGCTGATGTTTCCCCAAGATCACGGCGCACATCCCGCGTTTCGCACCGAGTGGTGGTATGTCACTGGTCATGTTCAAACTTCAAGCGGTACGCCGCTTGGTTTTCAGGTGACATTTTTTCGCTCACGCACCGGTGTGGGCGAAGACAGCAAATCCAAATTTGCGCCGCAACAAATTTTATTTGCGCATGCGGCGATTGCTGATCCGCGCCATGGCAAGTTGCGTCACGATGAAAAAGTGGCGCGTGCTGGTTTTGGGAATCACGCCAACGCCAGCACAATGGATATTGTGCTGAACAATTGGACGATGAAGATGACGGACGCCGTGATTGCCACTCGGGTAGCGTCCAAAGATTTCTCGCTGGATCTTGTCCTCATGCCCACTCAGTCGCCGATTTTGCAAGGCGCTAATGGCTACAGCCAAAAAGGGCCGAGCGTCGGCCAGGCCAGCTATTACGCCAGCTTCGCGCAGGTCAATGTCAGTGGCAAAGTGATGGTCGAAGGCAGGTCAGAAACAGTAACCGGCAAAGCATGGTTTGATCATGAATGGTCGAGCGACATTATGTCGACGGACGTGTCGGGCTGGGATTGGCTGGGGGCGAATTTGGATGACGGTGGTGCGGTGATGGCGTTTCGCATGCGCGCCACCGACGGACGTGGCATTTGGGCAGGCGGCACGCGGGTGGCGGGCGATGGCAAAGTAGTTAAATTAACGCCCGATCAAATTACATTTACGCCGATAGAGACGTGGCGTTCGCCGCGAACCGCCACTCAGTATCCGGTCGCCATGCGTGTCGATGTGGCGGGTGAGACCTTCGAATTAAAGCCGTGGATGAATGACCAGGAACTCGACAGCTCACGTTCAACCGGCATCACCTATTGGGAGGGCGCGGTCGATTTGCTTCGCAATAAACAGCGCGTGGGACGAGGTTATTTAGAGTTGACGGGCTACGGAAAAAAGCTGCAGTTTTAGGTGGCCATCGAAATGAAGGAAAACAAAATGGAACGCTGTGCATGGGCCAGCAAAAGCCCGCTCGATACCCAATATCATGATGAAGAATGGGGCGTGCCGCTGCATGATGACCGCCTGCTGTTTGAATTTTTAATTCTTGAGGGCGCACAAGCAGGTTTATCGTGGGCAACCATTTTGGCTAAACGGGAAAACTATCGACGAGCGTTTCTGAATTTTGAGGTGGGTAAGGTTGCAAAATTTGACGCTGCGAAAGTGGACGCGCTGATGCTGGATGCCGGTATTGTTCGTAACCGATTAAAGATTACCAGCGCGATTAAAAATGCACATGCGTTCATTGCCGTGCAAAAGGAATTTGGTAGTTTTGATCAATATATTTGGGCATTTGTGCAAGGCACGCCGATCCAAAATAATTGGCCCTCGTTTGCGGATATTCCCGCAAAAACAGCGCGATCAGATGCGATGTGTAAAGACCTGAAGAAGCGCGGATTCACCTTCGTAGGCTCAACCATTTGCTATGCGTTTATGCAAGCAACCGGCATGGTCAACGATCATCCTGTAACTTGCCCCCGCCATGTTGTCGTTAAAGAAACGGCGACGTCAAAGGAGCACATTAATTAATTCAGCACCGAGCAGTTTGCGGCTTGTTCTGGAGTCAGTGAAAGGACTCAGGCAATGCGGCTGCGGTTGCGGCTGATCGTGTCATTTCAAATCTCCCACCACATCAATATCCGCAAAAATTCCCGCATCGCCGACTTCCACCATGCGCGCTGAGGCGAAGTTTGTATCGATCATTTTTTTCGCTCCCATGTCCCCTTCCAGCGCGCATAGCGCAACGCCGTATTGCCGCGCAAAACCTGCTGGGTTGCCACGCTTGCCTTGATGCACCGGCACCGCAATGGCCGCACCTTCCTCCAACGCTAATTTGATTTTTTCAATTGTCGCTACCTGTATAAATGGCATATCGCCGAGCGCAATAATCCAACCATCCGCAATGAGCGATGCCTCAACACCCGCGCCAATGCTGGTGCCCATGCCATCGGCGGCGCGCTCATTGACCACCACCTGACAACCGCAATCATCGAGCACTCGCATTAAACGTTCGTCGCGTCCAGCGACCGCGATGACGCGGCCTACTGCGGCCAGCAAATTCGCGGCGCTGGCTTCGACCACGTAACGGCCATCTTTGAGACGCGCCAATAATTTCTGGCTACCGAACCGCGTGCCCTTACCTGCCGCGAGGAGAATGCCGGTGATCAACCGCGCGCCACGGTTTTTTTATGGTCTAGCGAACGCTCAAGCACCACACCATTTCGCGCGGCAATCAGCTCGGCCAAAATCGCAATCGCAATTTCCGGCGGCGTGCGGCTGCCGAGCGCCAAGCCAACGGGGCCGTGCAGCTTGGCGATTTGCGCCGCTGACAAATCAAACAATGCCAGCCGCTTGCGGCGCTCGTCGTTGGTTTTTACGGAGCCGACCGCGCCGATATAAAACGCATCCGTTTTTAACGCCTCCAGCAGCGCCATATCGTCGAGCTTGGGGTCATGCGAGACGGTCACGATAACAGTGTGTGGGTCGCATTTAAAAGCAACCACGGCATCATCAGGCATGCCCGATATCAGGGTCGCACCAGCGACTCGCCAGGCGGTTTGATATTCCTCTCGCGGATCGCAGACCGACACCTGAAAATCAAGCGTGGCGGCGACTTCCGCCAAATATCGCGCGATTTCAGACGCGCCAATAATCAGCAGGCGCCAGCGCGGGCCGTGAATACACCTGAATTCTGTGACCGTGCGCGCCGTCTCATCAGTGGGCGCGGCGGGTTGGTAGCGCCATTCGCCTGTGGCTAAGTCAACGACGCGCGCAAATACTTCACCGGATTTTATTTTGGCAAATAGCGCATCAATTTGCCTAGCCGTCAGCGACGCCTCAATCACCACTTCCAGCTCGCCACCGCACGGCAGACCAAACCGTCGCGCCTCGTCCGCCGTCACGCCATAGCTTTGCAAAATAGGCATCGGTCCAACGAATTCATGGCGCCGCAAAATCAAATCATCTTCGATGCAGCCGCCCGACACCGAACCAATCACGATCCCATCATCACGCATCGCCATGAGCGAGCCTGGCGGGCGTGGGCTGGCCCCGAAGGTCTGCGTGACGGTGACGAGCCATACTTGGCGTTTAGCCAAAAGCCAATCGCGGACATGGGTGAGGACTTCGAGGTCAAGACTTTGCACGAAAAATCATTTTAGGTTGAAGTTAAAAACACTAGAAATGGCGCGGCTGTTGGAGCATTTATGGCTGAAAACGCGCGCCTAGTGGGCACTTTGCAATGCGCCGCTATCTGATGTTTGCACTGGTTTCATCATCGCGACACGGTTCATTTCCAACCCAAAATGTTCCGTCACCGCGCGGCTGTATTCGTCAAAATAATTTGATGTCAAATTATGATGATTGCCGCCTTCTGCACGGAAAAATCGTTTGGGCGCTTTGGCAGCGGCGAACAAGCGCTCGCTCATGCTAAACGGCACGACGTCGTCGCGGGTGCCGTGCGCAAACAGGATCGGCATGGTGATATCGTCAATGCGATCCAACGTATCGAACCGCTGCGTGACCAAAAATCCGACCGGCAAAAATCCCCATTTGGTTTCCCTCACCATATCCGGAATCGAGGTGAAGGCGCCTTCGAGAATTAAGCCGTTGGCTTCGGGATGATTGAGTGCTAATTTGCTTGCGATGGCACCACCCAGCGAATGACCGAAGATGAAATGTTTGTTGTCTGGCGAGATCTTGGACAGGTATGCCCACGCCGCTTCGGCGTCTTCGTTGGCGCTAGCTTCCGACGGCGTGCGGCGCGTAGATTCGCCGAAGCCGCGATAGTCAATCGCCAAGACCGAAAAACCCATCTTGTTCCAGCGTGGGATGCGTGCAGCGCTACCGGTTATGTTCCAGCGTGCGCCGTGTAAATAAAGTAATACCGGCGCATTTTTGTCTGCCGCAGGCGAATACCAAGCATGCAGTTTGTCAGTCGCATTCACCGTAATCCAGCGCTCTTCAAAGGCATTGCCGGATTGGTTATAACCCCGCCATGCGCCCTGCGCCGGACTAAAAATCCATTCGCCTTGTTTGGTTTCGATAAATGCGCAGCCCGCAATGAAAGCGGCGGTCAGCGCGATGGCGAGGAATTTAAACGTGCGTTTCAAGTGTCCTGCTTCCTAAGTAAGACTCCCTCTCCAGCAGGAGAGGGAGTTATTCGCGCCAATGCTGGCCATTTAGCGACTCAACATCAACGCCATAAAACCGATTTCAAGCCTTCAATTCGTCCTCGTTAAACGGTAACGAACGAAGCCGCTTGCCGGTGAGCGCGAAAACAGCATTCGCCACGGCTGGTGCAATCGGCGGTGTGCCCGGCTCGCCGACGCCGGTTGGGGATGCGCCACCAGGAATGATGTGCACCTCAACTTTCGGCATTTCGTTCAGACGCAGAATCGGATAATCATGAAAATTCGATTGTTCGACCACGCCGTCTTTCAGCGTCACTTTGCCATATCGCGCGGCGGTCAGTCCGAACGCAATCGCGCCTTCGACCTGTGCTGCAATCGTCAGCGGATTGACGGCCAGGCCGCAATCAATGGCTGCAACGACGCGATGAACCTTGATTTTGCCGTCCTCGACCGAGACCTCGGCAACCTGCCCGCAAACGCTACCGAAACTTTCATGCACGGCCACGCCCAGCGCACGACCCTTGGGGAGTGCTGCGCCCCAATTGGCTTTTTCCGCAACGGCGTTCAGCACATTGAGCATGCGCGGCTGTTTAGCCAGATAGACACGACGAAATTGAACGGGATCCTGGCCAGCTGCTTTGGCCAAATCATCCATCATCGATTCCATCGCAAACGCGGTATGCGTGTGCCCGACAGAGCGCCACCACAACACCGGCACCGTGCCTTTTATCGTATGCAACGTGGTTTGCATATTGGGGATGTCGTAAGGGGTATCGGCCACTCCCTCGACACTGGTGCTGTCAATACCGTTTTTGACCATCATGGGCTCAAACGGCGTGCCACCAATAATCGATTGGCCAACGACGGTGTGATCCCATGCGCTGATCTTGCCGGCATTATCGAGACCGGCGACGACACGATGCACCATCATCGGGCGATAAAAACCACCCTTGATATCGTCCTCACGCGTCCAGATAGTTTTGACCGGTACTTTGGCTTGTTTGGCGATGTCCACCGCCTCGCGAAAATAATCTGACA
>JANYGV010000169.1 GCA_025359285.1 Burkholderiales bacterium | reverse complement strand
GCGGTAAAGTTTTTCTTGTATACCTTGTTAGGTTCGCTGTTAATGCTGGCCGCGTTTATCTATTTGTACAACGTCACCAACGGCAGTTTCAATATTCTTGATTTCCACAAAGTACCGCTGGGCATAGCCGCGCAAACGGTTTTGTTTTTCGCTTTTTTCGCATCCTTTGCCGTGAAGGTGCCCATGTGGCCGGTGCATACCTGGCTGCCCGATGCGCACGTCGAAGCGCCCACGGGCGGCTCGGTGGTGCTCGCGGCGATCACGTTAAAAATTGGCGCGTATGGTTTTCTGCGGTTTAATTTGCCGATTGTGCCGGATGCGAGTGCGGCACTTTCCGGCTTCATGATTGCTTTATCGCTCATCGCCATTGTCTACATCGGCTTCGTCGCACTCGCGCAAACAGATATGAAAAAGCTGGTCGCGTACTCATCGATTTCGCATATGGGTTTTGTCACCCTCGGCCTATTTTTATTCAGTGGGCAGCAGATGGGCAGCACCGTGGGCATTGAAGGCAGTCTGGTGCAAATGGTCTCACACGGCTTCATCTCCGCTGCGATGTTCCTCTGTATCGGCGTGCTGTATGACCGTGTGCATTCGCGCGAAATTTCGGCCTATGGCGGCGTGGTGAATACGATGCCGAAGTTTGCGTTCTTCGCCGTGTTGTTCGGCATGGCGAATGCAGGCTTGCCCGGCACATCAGGATTCATTGGCGAATTTTTAGTGATATTGGCCGCGATGAAAATTAATTTCTGGATCGCTTTTGCCGCCGCAATCACCCTGATTCTTGGCGCGGCTTACACGCTGTGGATGGTCAAGCGCGTCATATTCGGCGCGGTGGCCAATGACGATGTGAAAGCGCTTGCCGACATTAACAGCCGCGAGATGTTGGTCTTGACCATCCTTGCCGCGCTGGTATTGGCGATGGGCATTTATCCGAAACCGTTTACCGATGTGATGCACGTGAGCGTTGACGCGCTGATTAAGCACGTTTCGCTCGGCAAGCTGAATTAAACCTATATGAACCCTGCACAAATGAATTTAGCCTCATTCAATATCGGCCTTGCCGCACCAGAAGCCGCGCTGCTCGCGCTGCTTTGCGTGATTATGGTGGCGCATCTTTTTTGGGCAAAAGAAAAGCAGGAAAGCCGTTTGATGATGTCGGCGATTGTCACTCTGGCAATCACGGCGTGCCTGGTGATTTACGCCGCGATGCCTGCGGCGTCCGGTTCGGTCATTGCTGAAAATAATGTAAGCACTATTCAATACGCGTTTACCAATATGTTCGTGGTCGACGCAATGGCGACCTTGCTCAAAGTATCTCTGCTGCTGGCGGTGGCGATCATGATTATTTACAGCCGCGCCTATCTCGCCGCACGAAAATTATTTAGCGGCGAATTCATCTGCCTGATTTTGTTTGGCACGCTCGGCATGATGGTGATGGTGTCAGCGAACCATTTTGTGACTCTTTATCTGGGGCTTGAATTGCTTGCGCTATCAAGCTACGCGCTAGTTGCACTCAACCGCGATTCAGCCAAATCAACTGAAGCCGCGATGAAATATTTTATTCTCGGCGCGCTGGCATCGGGTCTGTTGCTCTACGGAATTTCGATGGTGTATGGCGCGACAGGTTCACTCGATGTCAGCCGTGTTGCCGCGATGGTAGCCGCCAGCCGCGCCAACGATCCGTTGCTTACCTTCGGTATCGTCTTTATCGTCGCTGGCCTAGCGTTCAAGCTAGGTGCCGTGCCATTCCATATGTGGATTCCGGATGTCTACGAAGGCGCGCCCACCGCCATCACTTTATTCGTGGCTTCCGCGCCGAAGATCGCGGCATTCGGTTTCATTATGCGCATTCTCGCGGATGCGCTCGGTGGCGCCACACAAGATTGGCAGGGCATGCTCGTGATATTGGCGGTGCTGTCGATGTCGATTGCCAACATCGTCGCGATTTCGCAGACGAACTTGAAGCGCATGTTGGCGTACTCGACGATTTCGCATATGGGGTTTTTGCTGCTGGGCATTTTGGCGGGCACCAAAAACGGTTATGCGTCGAGTATGTTTTATATCGTGACCTATGTGCTCACCACGCTCGCCGCGTTCGGGATAATTTTGCTGCTCTCGCGTGATGGCTTCGAAGCCGAAAATATTGATGATCTCAAAGGGTTAAACCAGCGCTCGCCGTTTTATGCGGTGTTGATGTTATTCGCCATGTTTTCAATGGCCGGTATTCCGATTTTTGTTGGTTTCTGGGCCAAGCTGTCGGTGCTCGAAGCA
>JANYGV010000157.1 GCA_025359285.1 Burkholderiales bacterium | reverse complement strand
AGAGACCTTTGGCTTTGAGACCGGTGATCAACGTTTCAAGCTTGGGATACAGCGGCTCTTTGCGTGACCAGATGCCAAGATGCCAAAGCAAAATATCACCATCTTTTATGTCGCGCAATTGCTTCGCAATCAAGCCGTCCGACGGGAATTTGTCACTCGGCAATTCATCGCCGGAAAATCCAGCGGGCGACCATTCGACATGTTTGTACCCGCAAGCCTCGGCATAGCGGATGGTGTTGGGTGTGAGCTTGCCGCCGGGTGCGCGCCAAATGCCATCAAAAGCGCGGCCCGTCATGGCCTTGAATGCCGCCTCACTTTGCTTGATTTCTGCACATACTTGGCTTTCGCTCAACGTCTCACCCGACTTCGCTCCCCACGCTACGTAATTTACCTTGTCGCCCGCGTCGCTTCGAAAATAGTGGTGCTGCCAAGTATGCGAACCAAACGCATGGCCTTCAGCGGCACGCGCTTTCCAGAACGATGCCCAAGCGGGATCAAGTGACATGGGCCCGCGTTTGGTCTTCTCGTTGGCCAGGAAAAAGGTCGCCTTGACATCGTGTTTTTTCAAGATTGCCGCCATCTCTTCGGCCGGCTCCATGTGGCCCGTATCAATGGTCAGATAGACCGTTCCGGCACAAGTTGCATTCATCGCACTACCGGCCTTCGCGGACTCATCTGCGCGGGCTAATGCGTGCAGACCCAGCTGCAAACCCGCCGCCACGATCAGGAACGCCATTTTTACCGACGCGTTTATACGCAACTACTTTCTCCCCGCATGACTAAAAAAATAGATACCGTGAGGTGATTTACCGACCGGAATTTCTTTCACGATTTGCTTGCTAGCCAAATCCACCACCGTGACTTTTTTTGCCCACCGTGATGTCACCCAAAGCTGTTTGCCGTCTTTAGTGAGCTCCATGCAGTCAGGCCCGCCGGTTATGTTGAACGTGTCGACCACCGCAAGGCTAGATTGATCGATGATATTCACCGTGTTCGACACCCGGTTGGATACGAACACACGCTTGCCATCGCCCAGCGCCAAAAAGTTATGGGCGCCCTTGCCCGTCGAGATTTTTTTCACCGTCTTTTGCGTATGCCAATCCACCACTTCCACATAATCTGCGCCAGTCATGCCGACGAGCAAATATTTTTCATCTGCCGTCACCCACACGCCCGCAGGCATACGACCCACCTTCACTTTCCATTTAATGGTCTGGGTTTTCAAATCGATCGCTGCGATTTCATCAGAATCTTGCAGGGTAATGAAAGCAAGTGAGCTATCGGGTGAGAACGCCACATGGCTGGGCGCTTTCGGCGTCTCAATTCGCTTCACCAATGAAAAATCCGCGCCGTTATAAATATCAACCCGATCCAGTCGAATTGAAACGCTGACAAACCATTTTTTATCCGGGCTAAAACCTATTTGATAAGGATCTGAAATTTTATCCACGCGGCGTTTTACCTCGCCCGTCAGCGGATCAAGAAAAACCAGGTCATTTGATGCCGCATTGGCCACAATCAGGAACTTGTCATCGGGCGTTGCCATCAGATGATGCGGCTCTTTGCCCACACTGATGCGCCGCGTTTCAGTCATGCTGGCTTTATCGATGACACTGACCGTGCCCTCGCCCGAGTTCAGCACCACGGCCACTTCGGCATGACCCGTCATCGCAAACATGATGCAGGCAACGGATAAAAACAATCGACTTTTTAACAACGTAACGTTCACAAAAACAACCTTTCAGAAACCCTGGTTTTCATAGCTGACATGGTAGCATGCAGCTTAGAGTCCGATAACGCATCACGCAACAATCCGTGCACATGCTTTAGGTCACGCTTTTATATATATCTTCACCTAATTTTCCTCATATTTTTAAACATGCTCTCCAATCCCGCCCCTCGATTTTGCATGCAATGCGGCTCTGCCAAGGTTGAGCTGCGCATTCCGCATGGCGATGACCGCGGGCGTCATGTGTGTGCGGATTGCGGCTACGTCCACTACCTCAACCCAAAATTAGTGGTCGGCACCATCCCCGTATGGGAAGATAAAATATTGCTTTGCAAGCGCGCAATAGAGCCCCGCTACGGCTTCTGGACGCTGCCTGCGGGCTTTATGGAGGAAGGCGAAACCCTAGAAGAGGGTGCATCGCGCGAAACGCTGGAAGAGGCCAATGCGCGCGTGACGATTGAACAAATGTACTCCACGATTTCGCTGCCGCAGATCAGCCAGGTTTACGTATTATTCCGCGCAAAGCTGAATGATCTTGATTTTTCCTCAGGCAGCGAAAGTCTTGAAGTAAAACTTTTCACAGAAGCAGAAATTCCATGGGAAGAGCTCGCATTTCGCACCGTACACGACACCTTGCGGCA
>JANYGV010000131.1 GCA_025359285.1 Burkholderiales bacterium | reverse complement strand
AACTCACCATCCGCGGACTCTCCAAGACTTACCCAAACGGCGTGGAAGCCCTGAAAAATGTGACACTGTCGATCCCGGCGGGCATGTTTGGTCTGTTGGGCCCAAACGGCGCGGGTAAATCAACACTGATGCGCACGCTGGCGACGTTGCAGGATGCTGACCGTGGTTCGGCGGTGATGGGTAACCTTGATGTACTCAAGGACAAAGACGGGGTACGTCGAATATTGGGGTATCTGCCGCAGGATTTCGGCGTCTATCCCAAAGTGACGGCCTGGGATTTGCTCAATCATCTTGCTGAGTTGAAAGGGCTTAACAATCGCGGTGAGCGTCAGGATGTGGTGATTGGTTTGCTGCATCAAACCAATTTATTCAATGTCCGTTTTAAGGCGCTGGGAGGATTTTCCGGCGGTATGCGCCAACGTTTTGGTATTGCGCAGGCGCTGTTGGGCGATCCGCGCCTGATTATTGTTGACGAGCCCACGGCGGGCCTTGACCCCGAAGAACGGGTGCGTTTTCATAATTTGCTGGCCGAGATTGGTGATGATGTGGTGGTCATTTTATCAACCCACATTGTTTCAGACGTGAGTGATTTATGTCCGAATATGGCGATCATCAACAAGGGTGAGGTGCTGCTCACCGGGCGCCCGAATGAGTTGATCGCCGGTCTCAAAGGCCGCACTTGGTCGTCCTCGGTGGCGCGATCTGATTTGGCAGAAGCCAAGAAAAAATTCCCGGTGATTTCGACGCGCTTGATTGGCGGACAAACTTTGATCCATGTCATTAGCGATTCCTCGCCCGGTCCCAGCTTTGAGGCGATTACGCCGACGCTTGAGGACACTTATTTTGCGGCGATTGCAGGCTTTCTTGAGCCGCAGCAAGACAGCATTCAGCAAGCTGCGGAATAGGGCTTCGTCATGCTGAGAGCAATCGCGCAATTTGAAATCAAAACCCGTCTATCGCGAATCTCGACATGGGTTTATTTTGGTCTATTTCTATTGATCTCGTTTTTGTGGATCGCGGCCGCGGGTGGGCTGTTTAAAGACGCAAACGTTACTTTCGGCTCGGGTAAGGTATTTGTAAATTCTCCGTACGCGCTGGCGACCACGATTTCAGTGCTGGGCATGTTTGGCCTCATCATCGTGGCGACCATCATGGGTCGCGCGGTGCAGTCTGATTTTGAATACCGTACGCACCATTTTTTATTCACGGCACCGATCACAAAATTCCAATATCTCGGTGGCCGTTTTCTCGGTGCTCTGGCGATTGTGCTGGCAATTTTTTTAAGTGTGGGCATCGGCGCATTTTTAGCTACCTTGCTGCCAGGCATGGACGCCGACCGCATGGGCCCCAATCGACTCGTAGCGTATTTGTGGCCGTACGTGCTCATTCTTTTTCCCAATGTGCTGTTAATTGGCGGCGTATTTTTTATGATTGCCACGCTCACGCGCAAGATGCTGCCCGTCTATGTCGGCAGCATCTTGTTGTTGCTGGGATATTTGATCGCCTTGCAGCTCGTTCGCGATATCGATAATAAAGTTTTTGCATCCATGCTCGATCCGTTTGGCACCATCGCCCTGGGCCAGGTGACTGAATACTGGACGGTCGCCGAACGTAACGTCAAGCTGATCCCGTTGGAGGGCGTGTTCTTGTGGAATCGAATACTGTGGTTTGGTGTGGCGATCGTGGCAATCGCGCTTTGTTTCTGGCGGTTCAGTTTTGCGCAATTTGCAGCGGAAAGTGTGTCGCGTAAACCTTACAACCCAGATACAGGTGAAACCGCCACAGAGCTGGCGCACAAGGCTGGTCTGGGTCAAAGCCTTGGCCAAAATGCGGTTGCAAATTCGCGTTTAGTGATTAGCCCCGACGAACCGCGCGGGCTAGCGATGTTGCCGCGAATGGTATGGCTAAACTTTAGCGAGACCGTGAAAAGCATTTATTTTGGGGTACTGGTGTTTGCGGGTGGGCTATTCATGATTCTCGCTGGCACCGCCATCGGTAAAATTTATGGCACCGCAACATGGCCGGTGACCTATCAAGTGGTTGAGATTGTCACCGGTGGGTTTGGGCTTTTCATGCTCATTATCATCACCCTTTATGCGGGCGAAATGGTATGGCGCGAGCGCGACCAGCGCATAGACCAGATCGTTGATGCCATGCCCGCGCCGACGTGGCTGCCGATTACCGCCAAGCTGTTGGCGCTGATGCTGGTGCCCTTGCTGCTGCAGCTGTTTTTGCTCGCCTGCGGTGTCGGTATGCAGGTGTTCAAAGGCTACTACAACTTTGAATTTGGCGTGTATTTAAAAAGTCTGTTTGGTTATAACTTAATGGGTTTATGGCTCATTTGCGTTCTGGCCATCGCCGTCCATAGTTTAGTGAACAATAAATATATTGGCCACTTTGTGATGATTGCTTACTACATTGCGATTAGCTTTTCAGGGCTACTCGGGTTTGAGCATAATCTGTACAAATACGGCTCGACGCCGAGCGAACGCTATTCCGACATGAATGGCTTTGGTCAGTATGTGCTTCGAGAGGGCATATTCACGCTCTACTGGGCAGCAGCAGCAGTGCTGCTGGTGATTGCGGCTTATTTGTTTTGGAGCCGAGGCACGGCAACCAGCTGGCGCGAACGGGCTGTTGTCGCGCGGGCTCGATTCAGCGAGCGCGTTTGGAAAGCCATGGCGATCTTCAGCTTGTTGTTTGCGGGTTTGGGCGGATATATTTTTTACAACACCAACATTCTGAACGTGTATCAAACCAGCGCGGACCGCGAACGGCAACAGGCTGATTACGAAAAGCAATACAAGGCAACACGCCTGGAGCCACAGCCGAAAGTGGTGGGGATTAACGTAAATGTCGAGTTATTTCCGAGTACGCAGCGCGCACGTTTGAGCGGGACTTTCCGGCTTGAGAATAAAAATAATGTGCCTGTCGAGAATATAAGGCTCACCTTCATTGCGGCGCGAGAGCTCCAATATGACCAGCTAGAATTCGATCAGCCAACCGAGCTGGCGAGCAATAACGAAGCCATGGGATTGCGCAATTACAAGCTCAAAACGCCGCTGGCGCCGGGCGGCAAGCTTTCACTGAATTTTGATCTCAGCTTGCCGACGCACGGTTTTTTAAATAGCGGTGCCAATACCAGTGTCGTCAACAACGGCAGCTTTATCAATGGACGCCAGATTTTGCCTTTCATTGGTTATCAGGACACCGTCGAGCTTTCGCAGGATAAAGATCGCAAAAAGTATGGCCTGAGCCCCAAAGAACGGATGCTTGATCGAGACGATCCCGAGGGCCTGAGAACTAATTACCTGACTAACTTTTCAGATTGGATTGATTTCGAAGCCATTGTCAGCACCGAGGAAGATCAGATTGCTATTGCGCCCGGATACTTGCAGCGCGAATGGACGGAGGGCGGGCGACGCTATTTCCATTTCAAAATGGATGCGCCCGTGCTTAATTTCTTCGCGTTCCAATCCGCCCGATATGACGTCAAAAAAGACATCTGGAAAGGGCCCGGCGGCGACGTCTCAATTGAGGTGTATTACCAGCCAGGACACAACTTCAACCTGGATAGCATGATCGCGTCGTCAAAAGCTTCGCTGGAGTACTACAGCAAAGCGTTCGGGCCGTATCAGCACCGGCAATTTCGGATCATTGAATTCCCACGTTATCAGGAATTTGCACAGGCTTTTCCAAACACGATTCCCTATTCTGAGGGCGTTGGATTTATCGCTCGGGTCGACCCCAACGATGAGAAGGATATCGACTATCCCTACTACATCACTGCCCACGAAGCGGCGCATCAATGGTGGGCCCACCAAGTGATTGGCGGCAACGTTCAGGGGGCGACGATGCTGTCGGAATCACTCGCGCAATATTCGGCGCTGATGGTGATGAAGCGAAGATTTGGCGAAGCTAAAATGCAGAAATTTTTAAATTATGAGCTCGACGGCTATCTGCGGGGCAGGGCGTTTGAGCAGAAAAAAGAAGTGCCGCTGGGAAGGGTCGAAAATCAGCAATACATTCATTATCAGAAGGGTAGTTTGGTGATGTATGCGCTGCAAGATTACATCGGTGAAGATAACCTGAACCGCGCGATTAAAGCGTTTCGCGATGAAACTGCCTACAAAGGCCCGCCCTATCCCAATGCCAGCATGCTGATCCGACGCATTCGCGAGGTCACGCCGCCACACTTGCAGTACGTGATTGATGATCTATTTGAATCTATCATCATCTTTGACAACCGCGCCACCAAAGCGACTTACAAGCAGCTGCCGAACGGGAAATTTGAGGTTACCGTGACGGTCATGGCCAAAAAACGCAAATCAGATGAACTCGGCAAAGAAACTGATGCCCCGCTAAACGATTGGATTGATATCGGCGTGCTGGACGAAAAAGGTGCGCCACTGTCTATAGCGAAACGAAATATCGAAAAAGAGGAAACGGTGTTTATTCTAATCGTCGATAAAAAGCCGGCCAAAGCGGGCATTGATCCGCTGAATAAATTGATTGACCGACGGCCAAAAGATAATGTGATTGCGGTGGAGAAGGCTTGAGGGCTGCGCAATACTTGAGTTTCAACATTCGGCTGCATACGCACGCTTCGCGTTTTTCAACTTCCAATGGGGCCTCATGAAAGTATTCGGTCTCACCGCAAATGAGACAAGACTTAGTATGGGCCTACCAAAGAACCCATTTTCCGGTACACTTGCGCCCGCTAACCGCAGGGAACAAAATTTCCTACAGATTACGCCGCTTGCGTGCTTCATAATGAAACTACGCTACCGCCCAAATGGGCCCCAAAACACGATTTTGAGGAGTTTTGAATGTCTGCTGCATTGTCGCCGTCTCTTGGACCATCTCTCGTCCCCGCATCCCCGAACGCGTTGCCAGAAATTTCCCTCGACGACAAATATTTGCTCGAGCACGGTCGCGCCTTTATGACCGGAACACAAGCGCTGGTGCGGCTTCCCATGATTCAGCGACAGCGTGATTTGGCCGCTGGTTTGAATACCGCAGGCTTTATTTCCGGCTATCGTGGCTCGCCATTGGGTGCGTATGATCAGGCGCTGTGGAAAGCAAAAAAATTCCTTAAAGAAAATCACATCTTCTTCACGCCCGGCGTGAACGAAGAATTGGCCGCCACGGCGGTGTGGGGTTCGCAGCAAGTGGGGTTGTTTGAAGGCGCGAAATACGACGGCGTATTCGGTATCTGGTACGGCAAAGGGCCGGGCGTGGATCGTTCGGGCGATGTATTCAAACATGCAAATGCGTTTGGTACCTCCAAGCACGGCGGCGTGTTGCTGGTGGCCGGCGACGATCATGCTTGTAAATCATCAACCTTGCCGCATCAATCGGAACATATATTTGACGCGGCGATGATCCCGGTCTTGTATCCGACTGGCGTGCAGGACATTCTGGAATTGGGCTTGCACGGCATTGCCATGTCGCGCTATTCCGGCTGCTATGTCGCGTTCAAATGTATTTCGGATACGGTGGATGCGTCCGCGTCGGTATTGATCGATGTGGACTCGCCAAAAATCATCCTGCCGGAAGATTTTAAGCTGCCGGCAGCAGGCGTCTCGATCCGTTGGCCAGATACGCCACTCGACCAAGAATTGCGTTTGCAGCACGATAAAATTTACGCGGCGCTCGCGTATTGCCGTGCCAATAAATTGAATCGCATCACGATTGGCGCAGCCGATTCCGGCAAGTCGGCGCGGCTCGGCATCATCGCCTCGGGCAAGAGCTATCTTGATACTTTGCAGGCGCTGGAAGACTTGGGGATTGACGAGCGCCACGCCGCCGAAATTGGCTTGCGCGTGATGAAGGTCGGCATGCCGTGGCCGTTGGAACCGACCCATGTGCGCGAATTCGCACAGGGGCTGGAAGAAATTTTGGTGGTAGAAGAAAAACGCCAGCTGATCGAATATCAACTCAAAGAACAACTCTATAACTGGCGAGATGATGTGCGCCCACGCGTGATCGGCAAATACGATGAACATGGCGAATGGGAAACACACCGCGCGCCGTGGTTACTGCCGGCTGCCGGTGAATTAACGCCCGCGATGATTGCGCGCGTGATTGCGGCACGCATCGCAAAATTTCACACCAGCCCGATTATTCAAACGCGTTTGAAATTTCTAGAAGCGAAAGAAGCCGCGCTCGCCAAGCCCCGCGCCAAAGTCGCGCGTATTCCGTATTTCTGTTCTGGCTGTCCGCACAACACCAGCACCCGAGTGCCCGAGGGCTCAAAAGCATTGGCCGGTATTGGCTGCCACTACATGGCCGTGTGGATTCGCCCTGAAGAAACAATGACCTTTACGCAAATGGGCGGCGAGGGCGTGCCGTGGGTGGGGATTCAGCCGTTCACGAATACCAAACACGTGTTTGCGAATTTGGGAGACGGCACTTACTTTCATTCAGGGTTGTTAGCGATTCGCGCGGCGGTTTCGGCAAACGTAAACATCACTTATAAAATTTTGTTTAACGATGCGGTCGCCATGACCGGCGGCCAGCCGGTTGACGGTCCGCTTACCGTGCCGCAGATCACGCGACAAGTCGCAGCAGAAGATGTGGGCAAAATTTATGTGGTGACCGACGAGCCGGACAAATATCCCGCTGGAGCGGATTTTGCACCGGGCGTGGTCATTCGCCATCGCGACGAGTTGGATCAAGTGCAGCGCGAATTACGTGAAATTTCCGGTGTGACGATTTTGGTTTATGACCAAACTTGTGCGGCGGAAAAACGCCGTCGCCGCAAGCGCGGCACGTTCCCTGATCCGCAGAAGCGCGTCGTCATTAACGAAGCCGTATGCGAAGGTTGTGGTGATTGCGGCAAAAAATCCAATTGCATGTCGGTATCCCCAGTTGAAACCGAATTCGGTCGCAAACGCACCATCGACCAATCGTCATGCAACAAAGATTTTTCCTGCGTCAACGGATTCTGCCCCAGTTTTGTGACGGTGGAAGGCGGCCAATTGCGCAAGAAAAAGCCGACCGTGCAGGAAGTTTTGATGGCGTTGCCTGAACCAACACTGCCGTCGCTAGACAAGCCCTATGGCATCCTGGTGACTGGCGTGGGTGGCACCGGCGTGGTCACGATTGGCGCGCTGCTCGGCATGGCCGCGCATCTGGAAAACAAAGGCGTGGCGGTGCTCGATATGACCGGCTTGGCGCAAAAGGGTGGCAGCGTTTATACCCATGTGCGTATCGCGCAACATCCTGAAGATATTCACGCCGTCCGCATTGCGGCCTGTGAAGCCAGCGCCTTGCTGGGCTGCGACATGATTGTTTCCACCTCTGACGAAGCGCTCGCCAAAATACAGAACGGGCTCACGCGCGGGGTGGTGAATTCAGATGTTGCGACAACGGGCGAATTTACCAAGAATGCCGATCTGCATATTCCGGTGGCGGAGATGCAGGAAGTTCTGATTGAGGCAATGGGCAAGGGCTCGGTTGATTTTGTCGATGCGACTGCGCTCACAACATCCCTGATGGGCGATGCGATCTTTACGAATCCATTCGTGATGGGCTACGCTTATCAGCGTGGAATGATTCCGGTGACGGCGAAATCGATTGCACGTGCGATTGAGTTGAATGGCGCCGCGATTGAAAAGAATAAGCAGGCGTTTGATTGGGGTCGTCGCGCGGCGGTCGATTTGCGCGCCGTTCAGCGTATCGCCACCCCGCCGGAAGCGAAACCCGAGAGCCAGCGGATGTCAGATTCGATTGAAGAATTAGTTGAGCGCCGCGTGAAATATCTCACCGATTATCAACATGCGGCCTATGCAAAACGCTACAGCGATTTAGTCGCAAAAGTGCGTGCAGCGGAATTGCCGGGCAAGAAAGCATTGAGTGCGGCGGTAGCGCGCTACGCATTTAAAGTCATGGCCTACAAAGACGAATACGAAGTCGCGCGCCTCTACACGCAAACCGATTTCGTTAAACGCGTCGCTGAACAATTCGAAGGCGATTACAAGTTGACCTTCCATCTGGCGCCGCCGCTGATAAGCGAAACAGACCCGATCACCGGTGAGGCCAAGAAAAAAACCTTTGGTCCATGGATGATGACAGCGTTCAGTCTGCTGGCGAAATTAAAAGGTTTGCGCGGTGGTGCGCTCGACGTTTTTGGCTACACGGCTGAACGCAAAATGGAGCGGCAGTTGATTGCTGATTACTCAAAAACGGTTGACGATGTGTTGGCAAAATTGTCTGCGGATAACTACGATACCGCAGTTGATTTGGCGTCAGTGCCGGAACACATTCGTGGCTTTGGTCACGTTAAGCATCAGCATTTTACTGAAGCAAAAAAACGTGAAGCGGAGCTATGGGAGAAGTTTCGTCATCCGAAAGTGGGTGCAGCATCGAAGGAAATCCGGATTAAAGTCGCGGCCTGATTACTTTTTTAACGCTAGGACTGGCGCGGCGGTTGGGGCAGTATTGCTCTAATCGCCGCGTCCACATTGGCGATGCGATTTTGTTATCGGTGCGTTAGCATATGGATCCACGCGCTAAATCATTCACGAGAAGTCAATGCCCAACCTCGCCATCTCATATGCCGACATTACCGCTGCTCACGAGCGCATTAAATCGGTTGCGCATCGCACACCAGTCCTGACCTCTGCCACGGCGGACGCGCTTGTTGATTCGCAGCTATTTTTCAAATGTGAAAATTTTCAGCGCATGGGCGCATTTAAATTTCGTGGTGCTTATAACGCGATTGCGCAATTTTCAGCCGAGCAACGTCGGGCGGGGG
>JANYGV010000120.1 GCA_025359285.1 Burkholderiales bacterium | reverse complement strand
AAGCCAGTCAGCATTGCCAAACACATCGATGCTGGCGAGCGGGTGATCGTTCAGTATTCGAAGAGCGGCTATTCCGCACAACAGCTAACACTACTGATTCAGTTGGCGAAGAGTCATGGCCGGAATCTTGAAATCCGCTTTTATGGCCACTACTCCGAAGTTTTTGACGCCTCAGTGTTGCAGTTCATTCCTGACGCTCAATGTGTTTCGATAAATTGCCTTATGAAAGCAGCTAATCTTGAGGCATTGTCCCAAGTTCGATCTCTTGCAGAGCTTACCCGTTGAAATTTGCGTTGAAGATGCTAAGAAGCTGAAGGAATTGTGTGGCGCCTGATGAACTCTGGCTGGTATGTGTTGGTCTGGCGTTGGCGGTACAAATGAGGTATCCTTCAACTGATTTTCCGAGGTGTTTGTTTTAATTTGGAAAAGTTGCTAAATGTCGGTAACTATTGGAATAATTCCTTTCGACCTTTGATTTTCCGAGGCAGCAACATGGCCTGTTAATCCGCAGGTCCCTGGTTCGAATCCAGGTCGGGGAGCCACAAATTCAGTATTGAAATTAAGGGGTTACAGCATGATAGCTGTAACCCCTTTTTTCTTTGGGTGCCTGCGGCGCGCCGACGGTGTAGCCGCGGTATAAGAATTAACGGATATCTCAACGCGAATAAAATCCAAAATGGCCAAACCCAAAACCCTCTATAGCTGCACCGAATGCGGCGGCCAATCGCCAAAATGGCAGGGCCAGTGCTCGCATTGCCATGCGTGGAATACGCTCGTCGAAACCGTCGCCGAGCCAGTCACTGCTTCCAGCAATCGCTTTTCCACATTAGCGGGCGTGGCGGCTGAACGTGGCGTGGTGCAATCATTATCGAAAGTTCGGGCGGAAGATGTGCCGCGCAAGCCGACCGGCATTAGCGAATTTGATCGCGTGCTGGGCGGTGGGTTGGTGGAGGGCGGTGTGGTGTTGATTGGCGGCGATCCGGGCATTGGCAAATCGACGTTGCTGCTACAGGCGCTCGCCAGTATTTCCAATACCAACAGCGTGCTCTACGTTAGCGGCGAAGAAAGCCCGCAGCAAATCGCCATGCGCGCGAAGCGGCTGTCGCTTGATTCGCACGACGTCAAACTGCTCGCCGAAATCGAGCTGGAAAAAATCCTCAACGTGGTCGCCGCCGAGAAGCCACAAGTCGCTGTCATCGACTCCATTCAAACCGTTTATTCCGCCGCGCTCACTTCCGCCCCCGGCTCAGTCGCGCAAGTGCGCGAATGCGCTGCGCACCTCACGCGCATGGCAAAATCGAGCGGCACGACGTTAATACTCGTCGGCCATGTGACCAAAGAAGGCGCGCTCGCCGGGCCGCGCGTGCTCGAGCACATGGTCGATACCGTGCTCTATTTTGAAGGCGACACCCACTCCTCATTTCGCCTCATCCGTGCGGTCAAAAACCGCTTCGGCGCGGTGAATGAAATCGGCGTTTTTGCGATGACTGAAAAAGGTCTGCGCGAAGTCACCAATCCTTCCGCGATTTTCCTGTCGCAGCACGATACCAACGTCTCCGGAAGTTGCGTCATGGTCACGCAAGAGGGCTCGCGCCCGCTGCTGGTCGAGATTCAGGCGTTGGTAGACGACAGCCACGGCATGAATCCCAAACGCCTTTCCGTCGGCCTCGAACAAAACCGCCTCGCCATGTTGTTAGCCGTGTTGCATCGCCACGGCGGCCTAGCCGTGTTCGATCAGGATGTCTTCATCAACGCTGTCGGCGGCGTGCGCATTGATGAGCCCGGCGCTGATTTAGCCGTGCTGCTCGCCATCGTCTCCAGCTTCAAAAACAAACCGCTCCCCGCTAAACACGTCGTGTTTGGCGAAATCGGTTTGGCCGGCGAAGTCCGCCCCGTGCAACGCGGGCAGGAACGATTACGCGAAGCCGCCAAGCTGGGATTCACGCACGCGATTGTGCCGAAAGCGAATAAACCAAAACATAAGATTGAAGGCATGGAAGTGATTGGTGTGGATCGGGTGGAGCAGGCTGTGGAGTATTGCAGGGGGTGAACAACCACAGATTGCAATTTATATCAAAATTGGAATAAGATATGAAACCGTTGAAGTTTCTTGGGTCAAGCCGAAAAGATTTGAAAGCGTTTGATGTCGATGCTCGTCAAATGGCTGGTGTGCAGCTTGATTTGGTGCAGCATGGCTACGAGCCTTTTGATTGGAAACCCATGAGTTCCGTCGCGGTTGGCGTCAAAGAGATTCGCATCCACACGAAAGTCGAGAGCCGCGTTTTATACGTCGCAAAATTTGCGGATGCGATTTACGTGCTGCACGCATTCACCAAGAAAACACAGAAAACCGAAAAGCGCGACATCAATATTGCTAGGATGCGCTTCGCCGAATTGGTTGAGACTATCAAGCAGGAAAGGAAAGATAAATGAGCCGTAAGCTAAAAATCGAAACGGGGTCGGGAAATGTATTCCGTGATTTGGGGTTTGATGAAGCCGAAGCCGAAAATCTGAAGCTCCGTTCGACCTTGATGATCCGCATTATCAAATTGGTGGATGAGTTGAATGTGACCCAATCGGAAGCCGCTAAAGTGCTCGGCGTGACGCAACCCCGATTGAATCAACTACTGAAAGGAAAGATTCAGCTTTTCAGCGTGGATGCGTTGGTGAACATGCTTGCGAGTGCGGGGATGCGTGTGAGTGTGACGGTGAAGCGTGCGGCTTAGGTCAGGTACGCATCCGCATTTTCAAAAGCGCTGGCGTGCTTCTTTGCATTGCATTGCTTCGCGTTGTTTTGCTAATCTTGTGTGGGGAATTCACGTGCTTGCGTGATATCGGGAGAAAAAATGGAAGCGACAGTTTTTCAAAATGGAAAAGAAGTTCGTATGCGTTTCCGTCGGATGTTTGAAACGGACGGACCATGGATGCTTGGGGAAATGCGTTTAGACAAGTTGCAATCTGCGGAAGTCGCGAGGGACGCAAGCACCGTTACGACACATGAACAAAGTCTTAGCACCACAACTACTAGTGCTACAAGTGCTGCGGGCCGAGCAATCGTAGGTGGTTTGGTCGCTGGTCCTTTTGGGGCGATTATCGGGGGAAGTGGTGGACGACAGACTACATCCGGCAGCTCAATCTCACACCAGGTGTTGAATTCATTTGTATATCTGGACCTCCTTTTTTCTGACGGATCTTCGGCAAAAATCATTGTGAAAGACGAAGGTGCCTTCAAACTGCTACAAATGCAAGTTGGCCAACCGGAGTGGACGCTTGAACAGATTGAAGAAAGTAAGCGCCGGGCGGCGAAGCGAAGCGAGCTTGTTCGGAGCAAGAAAAAAAAGGACGCCGAATTGGAAGCGGAGATACGGCCTAAAGCTGCGCTTGCCGGTTGGATTTGTTTTGTACTTGTCGTGATGCTTTGCGGTGCGTTTCTCTATGTTACTGATGCTGATGGAGTGTTGCTGGGGTTCGCGATAATAATGGGGCTACCGTCGGCTGCCATTTTGGGAGTGTTGGCAAAAAAAGTTACATATGCGTGGATAAAATCAAATCGGTAAGTGTTGTGTAATGAATCCGCAGGTTGGGCACGCTTTACCTGCCCAACATCAGAATCAATCGGATCACCGATGTTGGGCTTGATACATCCACCCCAACTACTGCGCTGCTAGTATCGGTGGATATTTCGAGCCAAAAAGTGCTCAAACGCCTCACCAATGCTTGAGTTTGAAATACTTTTTTGCAGCACGCGCGGACCTTTAATCTGATCGCAAGATTCGCTTTGAATGCGAAATTTTGTAGGGGGTGTGACGATATTCGCATTGCGTTTCGCGCCTTTTAAAACTGCGAAGCTACGAAGATGCAAAGCGCCTCATTACCACCCACGATGCCACCCATAACGCGGATGACGCCAACCCCAGCCGTAGTTGCCGTGATAGGCCCACCCGTATCCGGGGCCGGGAATGCCGTAAGTCGGGCCGACATAGACGACGCCTGCCGGTACGGCGTAAACGGGCCGCACGCCGACCGGCGCGACCACGCAGCCGGTGAGGGCAGTTGTTAAAAATGTGGCGGTGATGAGTAATCGGATATTGAATTTTTTCATTTGGGTATTCTCCATAAATGAGTAGAGCGTGCGCGGCGCGATGCCGATGACACCGCCGAGTGTTCGGTTTAAACGTTGCTGTTCTCATAACGAAATCGCGTGGCGTTTAGGTTACGCAATCGCTGCGGGATTGGAAACAAAAGGTAACAGCGTGGTGCGGTTTAGCAACTTGCGTGGCATTTCACGATTGCTAATTTAATTAAGCGAACAGCGCAAAATGCACGCCTTCCCTCGCAAGCACGGAGCTCCCCCGGGGCCCCCACGGCCAGGGAAGGGGCTGTCGGTGAAGTGTTTAATGTCTGCCTCATGAAATGGAAATCGTAAAACATATTTGTGATAGCCAGTATCCACGGGCATTTTCAGCCATTTATGCGCTAAGAAGCCCGCCAATACAAGCGTTTCAATATTGAAATCAAAGCCAAAAAATCATATGCACCGGTGGCCATCGTCGGCAATAATGTTGGTCTGAACAACATTTCATCGAGCCCACATGGATATTCCACTTTCTGCTAACCCCGTTATCGTCAACCGTCTCACCACGCTGCGTGAGGCGATGAAGCATGAAAATATTCATGCGCTGCTGGTGCCGTCGAGTGATCCGCATCTTTCTGAATATTTGCCCGAGCGTTGGAAGAGTCGCGAATGGCTATCGGGGTTTACCGGCTCGATGGGCACGCTGGTGGTGACGATGGATCACGCGCTGTTGTTTGCTGATTCACGTTATTGGCAACAAGCGGAGCGCGAGCTTACGGGCACTGGTATTACGCTGTTCAAAATCAAATCTGGCGCGAGTCAGGAGCATGTGGATTGGCTGGCGAACAATGTTGCAGCGGGCAGTACGGTGGCCGTGGATGGCGCGGTAATTGGATTGGGTGCCGCACGTGCGCTGGAAACCGCGCTGAGCGCCAAGGCGATCAAACTGCGCACCGATTGTGATGTGATGGAAGCCGCTTGGAGAGGTCGCCCCTCGTTGCCGCAAGCGGCGGTGTATGCGCACGTCGGCCCGCACGCAACGATTGCACGCGCCGACAAGCTGGCGGCCACGCGCGCGGCGATGGTCGCGGCGCAGGCCGATTGGCATTTCATCTCGACGCTTGATGACATTGGTTATTTGTTTAACCTGCGCGGCAGCGATGTCAATTTCAATCCGGTGTTTGTGGCGCATGCGCTGATCTCACACGCAGATGCGACACTCTTTGTAATCGCGGACAAGATCTCTGTAGCCCTTGAGGCAGAATTAAAAGCAGACGGAGTGAATGTTGCCGCATATGAGACAGTTGCGTCGGCGCTCGCCAAACTTCCCGCCGCGTCGACCTTGCTAATCGATCCGCGTCGCATTACCCATCGCACACGCGAGGCCGTGTCGGCGACCGTGCATGTGATTGAGGCTGTTAATCCGACCACGTTCGCCAAGTCGCGCAAGACCGACGCCGAACGCGATTACGTGCGCCGCACGATGGAGCAGGATGGTGTGGCGATGGCGGAATTTTATGTGTGGTTTGAATCTGCACAAGCGCGGGGCCGCGAAAAAATTACTGAAGTAACGATTGATGAAAAGCTCACCGAGGCGCGCTCACGCCGCGTCGGGTTTGTCAGCCGCAGCTTCGCTACCATCGCCGGTTTCAAAGCCAACGGTGCACTGAATCATTATCGTGCGGACGCGGCGACTGCTGCGGTGATTGAAGGCGACGGATTGTTATTGATTGATTCGGGCGGCCAGTATCTCGGCGGCACCACCGACATCACCCGCGTGTGGCCGATCGGTAATCCTGCGCATATTACGGCAGAACAAAAACGCGATTACACCTTGGTGTTGAAGGGCACGATTGCGCTTTCGAGTGCGCGGTTTCCGAAAGGCGTGAAATCACCGTATCTTGATGCGATTGCACGTGCGCCGATTTGGGCAGCGGGTTTTGATTACGGTCATGGTACGGGGCATGGCGTAGGTTATTTTATGAACGTCCACGAGGGGCCACAGACGATCAGCCAAAATATGCCGGAGCCCCACACTGCAATGGAAGAGGGCATGATTACGTCGATTGAGCCTGGTCTTTACCGCGACGGTAAGTGGGGCATTCGCATTGAAAATCTGGTGCTCAATGTCCCGGCGGGCAACGAAGGCTTTGGCGATTTTCTGAAATTTGAGACCCTTACTTTGTGTCCGATTGACACCCATTTAATCGATATGGCTTTGATGCGGCCAGACGAAACTGCTTGGCTGAATGCTTATCACGCCGAAGTGGCGCGGCGCTTGTTGCCGCTGGTCAGTGGGGATGTGAAGGCGTGGATTGAAACGCGAACGAAGCCGCTGGTGTGAATTAAAGCATCGTGCTATCGGCGACCAGCAGGCGGGGGAAATCGCTATATCCCTGCCAGCGCCTTTACAATACCTGCCGCGCCGCAGACCACGATAATCGTCATCACGCCAACTTTAAAGCGGAATAGCGCAATTGCCGCTAACAAGGTGAGTAGGGCAGCGAACCACTCGAAGCCTCCACCAAAGCCTCCACCAAAGCCGCTGGCAAACATGCTTGCGGCATTCGCTTTCGGCCACCATACATGCCATGCAAAAAACACCGCCAGATTCACAATCACACCGACCACGGCAGCGGTGATGGCCGTCAGCGGTGCGGTAAATTTTAACTGGCCGTGGGTGGTTTCGATAAAGGGCCCGCCGATTAGAATGAATAAAAACGATGGTAGAAAAGTGAAAAACGTGACGACAGTGGCGGCAAGTGCGCCGGCCAAAAACAGCGAGCCCGGCCCCAGCACCTCCTTGGTTGCGCCACCCACAAAGCCGACAAAGGCCACCACCATAATCAGCGGGCCGGGTGTGGTTTCGCCCAGCGCCAAGCCGTCAATCATCTGTTGCGGTGTGAGCCAGCCAAAACTGTCGACGGCGCCCTGGACAACATACGGCAGTACGGCGTATGCGCCGCCAAATGTGAGTAGCGCGGCCTTGGTAAAAAACCAGCCCATCTGTGTCAGTGTGCCTTGCAAACCGAATTGTGCGACCAATATCGACATCGCCCCCAGCCACAGCACGAGACACGTGCCCAACACTGCCGCCAGCCTCGACCAGCGGAACAACGCATGCGGTGGCGTGGGCGTGCTGTCGCCGATCACGGCATCGTCCGGATGATTTTTTGTTTCACTATGTCCGCCGCCGACGCTGAATTTATGCGGGGCGAATTTGCCACCAATAGCACCCAGCAAAGCTGCCGCCAAAATGATGGCTGGAAATGGGATCGTGAACGCGAAAATCGCAATAAACGCCGCCGCAGCGATGCACCACAGCCAACTATTTTTGAGCGTCTTTGATCCAATCCGCCACGCCGCAAACAGCACAATCGCGGTCACAGCCGGTTTGATGCCATAAAGCAATCCGGCCACTACCGGCAAGCTGCCGAAGGCCAAATAAATCCAGCTCAAGCCAATCAAAATAAATAATGAAGGCAGCACGAACAATCCGCCCGCTACGATGCCGCCGACCGTGCCGTGCATCAGCCAGCCGATATAAGTAGCAAGCTGTTGCGCCTCGGGGCCAGGCAGCACCATGCAAAAATTAAGCGCGTGCAGAAACCGGCCCTCTGAAATCCAGCGCTTTTGTTCCACCAGTTCACGATGCATGATCGCGATTTGGCCTGCTGGCCCGCCGAAGCTGATAAAGCCCAGCTTCAGCCAGAATTTCAGCGCTTCCGAAAATGAAATGGGAGTGGGGTTGGACATTATTTTTTGAATAAATCTGCATTGTGAATTTCCGCGTACGCGCTCTTCAGCCAAGCGTAAAGCGCGTCGTATATCAACATGCCATGCGCGAGCATATCGTGATCGTTTCGATATAGCTCGGATAGTCCTAGCGAGATCGCGAGCACGCCTGCGGATTGCGGCGTGAGGTTTGGATTACCGGTGTCAGCGCCACGCACGATGATAGCCAGCTGGGCCAATACCGGATCAGTTAAATCAAAATCGACCAGCAAGGCATCAAAACTACACTCATCTGCGCGGTGGGTAAATTGAACGTTCGGTACGTCATAAGCGATCGCGTTTTGTGTTTCGGCGACTGATAAAACGTCTTTCGCGGGCACATAAATAAACTCGGCCGTCGGATCAATAAACCGCCGAATCAGCCATGGACAGGCAATGCGATCAATCTTCGGGCGTTCACGCGTGACCCATTTTGTCGGCGCATTTATGCCCGCAGGGATGCGTAATTGAGCGTGCTTTTCAAACGTTGGCAGTGCCGCCGATTTCCACGCTTCCGCGCCGCCTTCCAGTGAGTAAGCACGCAGCCCAATTTCACGCAAAGCGGCGCCAGTATTTTTGCTGATCTCATGCCCACGCACGCAATAAACGACGATATCGCGATGCACCGGCAGGTACTTTCGCCATTCCACGACAGTGGCCGGATCGCGCCAAGTCGCGCCTGCCAGCATACGAGAATCGGCTTGAAAAGCAAGCGGGCTGCGGACATCCAGCAATAGCGGCGCGGCTGATGAGCCGAGCGTTGAGAAAAGTTGGCGAATAGAAATAAATGAAGTTGCGGTGTCCATAGGATGTCCATAGAGGAAATGAAGCAACGCTTGGACGGGACACCGTCTTGCTTTTTTGCGATGATTAAATCGCAGATCGTGCAGCGGGAGCGTGCAATTCCCGCGATTGGAGTCTAACTTATATGACGCGG
>JANYGV010000066.1 GCA_025359285.1 Burkholderiales bacterium | reverse complement strand
CACGCTCGATGAAAGCGGATTAAAAGGCTTCAATGTGGGCGTGTGGCATGGCGTGTGGACACCGAAGGCGACGCCCAAGGCCATTAACGAGAAACTCACCAAGGCGCTGCAAGAGGCATTGAAGGACAACGACGTCAAGGCGCGACTCGCCGAACTCGGCACCGCACCTGAACCCGCCGCCCGCCAAACCCCCGAAGTATTGCGCACACACCTAGTCGCCGAAATCGCCAAGTGGGGTCCGATCATCAAGAAGGCGGGCGTTTATGCGGATTGAAACTGAAGCTGAATAGGCATGGCTGGGTCTCCTAATATTGTGTCGGGCATCATGAAACGTAGCTTCGCATCCATTCTCGCTGCTCTTGGTATGGGCGCGTCGGCACAGGATGCGCCGCCGCAAGCAGCCGTCATGGCTGAGTTACGTGCCAAGGCTTTGGCAGTGAAGCCGGCAGACATCGGCCTTGCGTCGAGTGAATATGCTGGAGCCGTCTGGGGCGTACTCATGGAGACAGGAGTCAAGGAGGGTATGGTGTACACCCTCGTCGTGCTCGCTGATGGAAGCACGAGCCTGTACTTTTCTAATGGCGGCGGCGTCATCGGGGCGGGCGAGCACGCGCCGGTTCGCGCAGCTGGCATGGCACTACTTCGCGAGGCGAGTCAAAAAAGCATGGAGGCCTTACCAACCGCCACCACTCCTTTGCCAGCCGTAGGTCAAGTGGTCTTCTATTTTTTGTCCAGTGGCGGAACACTCAAATACACGGCCGCCGAGAAGGAACTTGGTGAGGGGAAGAATCCGTTCTCCAATCTCTTCTATGCTGGGCATGCGGTTATTGCTCAAGTTCGCAAGTCTGAAGAAGCAAGGTCTCGTTCTGCAAAATGAACCCAAATGCTTGCATTGAGGAACTTGGCTATGCGCAGGTGCGCATATAAATCTCAAGAGATCCCAAAACGCAGCGTTACAACTTTTACAGCGCCTTGCGTATCTGGCATCCCAATATTGACCCTGCCGTTATCACTAGCTTACTCGGTCTGCCTTCGAGCAATTCAACTACTTTCGGCCAGCCCCGTCAAACACCAAAAGGGCAGCCGTTGGGCGGCAGGTATGTTGAACGCTAATAGCACGGCGACCATTTGAACGTGGTCAAGCGCCCTGTTTCAAGACATGTTTACAGATAAGTCAGCCGTTATTGGTAAACTTTGTCTATGAACAAAGACATCCGCCCCACGCCTTTACGCGCGCCGAAACAAAAGTTTTTTCAAGACACGATTGCGATCGTTTATGACTTCGATGGCACGCTGTCGCCGCAGCCGATGCAGGAGTACACGGTGCTGCCGAAAATCGGGATTGAGCCGGAGGCATTTTGGAAGCAGGTGCATAAGGAAGCGAGCGAGACGGATTCTGATCCGATGCTGGTATACATGCGGCTGATGCTGGAGAAGCTTTATAAAAACGATGATGTGAAAATCACGCGTGAAGATTTCGCGGCGATGGCAGAAAAGATTCAATATTTTCCGGGTGTGGAAACCTGGTTTCCACACATCAATGCTTATGTTGAAAAACGTGGGTTAGGCAAAGTAAAAGTTCAGCACTACATTATTTCGGCGGGGCAAAAAGAGATTTTGGAAGGCGTGTCGATCCGCAAATATTTCAAACAAATTTACGCCTCCGAATATCACTTCAATCAATACGGGATTGCAACATTCCCGAAGCTGTTGATTACGGACACTTCAAAAACGCAATTTCTTTTTCGCATCAATAAAGGCAAAGAAGCGCTTGCAGAATCGATCAACGATCACATGCCCGAAAGCGAGCGCCCGATTCCGTTTTCAAACATCATCTATATCGGCGACGGCATGACGGACGTGCCGTCGATGGCCCTGACTAAAAAAAGCGGCGGTCACGCGATCGCGGTATTTAATTCAAAAATCGCCAGAACTAAAGAGACCTGCGTGCGCTTGCTGGATGCAGGCCGCGTCGATTTTATTGCGCCTGCTGATTACCGCGAGTCCAGCAAGCTCGCGGCGCGCGTGCAGTTGCTGCTAGATTCAGTCATTGCCGGGGTGGCGTATGCGGCCGAAGTGTCGGCTTGTAAAAACGAAAATGCGTGAGCCGATGATTCGCACGTTGCGGGCAGCCTGATTTGCGTCCACTTGCCTATCAATTACTCGCCGAGTTGTCGCATGAACACTTCATCTCCGGTGTCACGCTTGCCCAAAAATTTGGCGTCTCGCGCTCCGCGATTTCAGATGCGTTGAAAGACGCCAGCGAAGCCGGGATTGAAATTTTCAGTCTCACACGCCGCGGATATCGGCTCGGATCAGCGATTGATTTGCTGAATATTGATGCGGTGCGGGAAGCGCTCGGCGATCAGGCGCGTCGACTTGACGTCGATATTGTGTTGACCATCGGCTCCACCAATACTGAATTGCTGGCGCGCGGTGCGGCAGGTGCCGCCAGCGGCACATGTATCGCCGCAGAAACGCAAACCGCAGGGCGCGGACGCCGCGGGCGCGTGTGGCAATCAAAGCTCGCCGCTTCGCTCACTTATTCACTGCTATGGCGCTTCGAAAAAGGCGCTGCCGAGTTAGGCGGGTTATCGTTGGTGGTGGGCCTGGCGCTGGCACGCGCGCTGCGTGCGGCGGGTGTGTCGGCGGCAATGCTGAAATGGCCTAATGATGTGTTGGTAAATGGCGAAAAATTGGCGGGCATTTTGATTGAAACGCAAGGCGATATGTTGGGCCCGACCGTCGCAGTGATCGGGGTTGGCGTTAACATTAGTCTGTCTAATTTGCTGAAGTCATCCATCGATCAGCCTGCGACCGATGTACTGTCTCATGTATCGTCCGATGGGTGGCCCAAGATAGAAACGCAAGGCGGCAAGTTTTCATTGCGCAATGATTTGCTGGCATCAATGTTGCGCGAGTTGATCTCGGTTTTGGATCAGTTTAGCCAGCATGGATTTAAAGCTTTTAAAGATGATTGGACTGCACTACATGCCTTGCATGGCCAGCTGATCACCGTACGGCAAAGTAATTCGGCTGATTATGATGCGATGGTGAAAGATATTGGAAACGATGGCTCACTCATCGTGGAGCCAATTAATCATCCCGGCAGGCGGGAAGCTCTCACCTCCGCCGAAATTTCGGTTCGCGCATCGGATCGTAAAACGAGCAGAAAATTTGGGGGTGGGCATAAGGATAGGGAAACTGCAGCGGGCCCAATAGCAAACACCACAACCGAAAAACCATCTCAGGCAAGCTCCCCTGCTAAGGTCCGCAAGGTGACTAGCGCATGACGCTATTGGCGATTGACGTCGGTAATACGCGCCTCAAATGGGCGCTTTACGATGGCCAAAAACTACATTCGCAAGGCCGCGTGCTGACCCGCGATGCGGTTGATCCTCAGGCGCTGGAGCACGAATGGCGAGCGCTTCAGCCATCTACCGCCATTGTCGCCAATGTGGCCGGGCTTGCGGTCGCCGAGGCGGTTAAAATTGTTCTCGGCAAGAAGAAAATTGAGCCGCAGTTCATCGCGTCGCTGGCTGCGCAGTGCGGCGTGACTAATGCTTACGACCGCCCCGGCCAGCTTGGCTGCGATCGCTGGGCCGCGTTGATTGGCGCACATCGGCACGCGCCCGCATCGTCTGCAAAAGTAGTCGTGATGGCGGGCACCGCGCTCACGGTTGATGGCTTGAGTGCTGATGGACAATTTCTGGGCGGCATTATCGTGCCGGGCCTGGGCCTGATGCGACAGGCGCTGCATTTACGAACCGCACAACTACCGTCGCCGACATCTGAAGAAATTGGTAAATTTGTGATGTTTCCCACCAACACCGTGGATGCGATAACCAGCGGAGCAATCGACGCCTGTGTTGGCGCAATTTCTCGCCTACTGGCGCGCGTGGCGGAGCATGAAAATAAGCATGAAAATAAGCGTGAAAAGGAGCGTGAAGAGGAGCGTGAAAAGGAGCGCGAAAGTGAACGTGGCGGCCTCGCTCCCGCCCTGGCCCCTGTAGTCATAGCCAGTGGTGGCGCGTTGGCTCTATTGGCCCCACATGCGCCGTTTGCCCTTACAATCCATGAAAATCTGGTGCTGGACGGTCTTTTGCAAATTTCGCTGGATTCACAAATTGATTGATGCGCAGATTGCGTGATGCACGGATTACTCTGTAAAAATGTCGCTTAACATCTATAAAAATTAGCTATGGCTCGATTTATTTTTCTCCTGTTATTACTGGCCGCCATCGCGTTTGGTGTGCATATTTATTTGTCCGAAACCAAACCGGCCACCGAGTCGCCGCGTGAAATTAACCGGGATCAGCTCAAAATTATCCCGCTGGTAGACGGCGCTAAAACCAGCTCAAGCCAAACCGGCCCGAATGTCGCTGACGCAAAAGCGGAAGCCCAAGCTGTGCGTAAAATGGCGGAAGCATTCAACGGGTCGGCGTGCGTCGATTTCAGTGTGAAGCCGACTGATGCAGGGCGCGCCCAGCTTGCTTTTACAGAAATGAAAGCGGGTGATCGCGTGACCACTCGTAACATCGAAGAGTTCACGCGCTACGGCGTTGCCATGCCAGCCACGAAGGACCGCAAAGCCGCCGAAACGCTTGCCGCATTGTTGAAAAAAGGCGGCTTGAAAGATATTTCTATCTTGTCTGATAACAGCTTGTCGCTGGGCGTTTTTTCGACTGAAGAAGCGGCTAATCGCGGCCTTGGTGATCTGGAAGCGAAGGTGGGCAAGCTCGTAAAAAAAGCGGTAATTGTGCCCCGAACGCCGCAAGTCAAGGAAACGATATTCAGCCTGCGCGAACCGGACACCAACATGATCGCCCGCCTCACGATCATGCAGCGCGACTATGAAAGCAGTACGGTCAAAGCAGTAACTTGTCCGGGTGGAGCAGCCACTCAGGCTGTGGTCACGACGCCTGCGAAAAATTAGTCGCTATCCCATCATCGGCGTCAAACAACCTTCCCCGGATTCATAATCCCCAGCGGATCTAGCGCACATTTGACGGCGCGCATGATGTCGAGTTCGACTTCACTTTTATGCCGTGTGATCTCTTCGCGTTTTAGTTGGCCAAGGCCATGTTCGGCGCTGATCGAGCCGTGCATTTCGTCTAATAAATCGTAGACAATTTTATTTGCGATTTTAGTTTGTTCGGACGTGGGGGCCGCACCGGGAAAGCTCAGGTTGTAATGCAAATTGCCATCGCCGATATGGCCAAAACAGATAACGCGTGCGTTGCGTAGAGCTGCCATTAATCGTGGCTCGGCAATATCGATAAATTCTCCAATCCGCGAAATGGGCAGCGAAATATCATGTTTCACGCTCTTTCCTTCGAGTTTTTCCGCTTCAGGAATGTGTTCGCGGATGTTCCACATCGCGACCGACTGCGCCTCGCTTGAAGCGATCACCGCATCCATCGCCAAGCCACTTTCGAACGCAGGTTCAAGCGCACTTGCGAGTGCATCGGCAAGCGGCGACTGAGGCATGCTGTCCGTAAGCTCCACCAAAACTTGCCAGTTGTAACGGTTCGCGAATGGTTCCACGGTGGCGGGAAAATGTTTGACGACACCATCAACGCAAACGCGCGACATTAATTCAAAACCGGTGAGACGATCCCCCAGCCCATCGCGAATCAGCTTTAAAAGCGCAACCGAGTCCGCCGCCCGCGACAGCGCAATCATGGCGGTGCAGGTGCTTTGGGCGGCGGGAAATAATTTCAGGACGGCGGCGGTAATGATGCCGAGTGTGCCTTCCGCGCCCATCAGCAGATGCTTCAAATCGTATCCGGTGTTATCTTTGCGTAATGCCTTGAGGCCGTTCCAAATACGCCCATCAGGCATTACCGCTTCGATCCCCAACACCAGATCGCGGGTATTGCCGTAGCGCAGCACAGCAGTGCCGCCAGCGTTGGTCGATAGATTGCCGCCAATTGTGCAGCTGCCTTCAGCGGCGAGTGATAGCGGGAAGAGTTGCTGATGTTCGCGTGCCGCGTCCTGAATCGTCTGCAAAATACAGCCGGCGTCGACCACCATCGCACTATTCGCCAGATCGACTTCGCGTATGCGATTCATGCGGCGCAACGAGACGATGATCGCGTTACCCGTGTTATCGGGAATACCGCCGCCGACCAGACCAGTATTGCCGCCCTGCGGCACTATCGGCGTCATCGTTGCGGCGCAAAGTTTTACAACAGCAGCGACTTCGGCGGTACTCGCGGGACGCACAACGGCTAGAGCCATGCCGGTGTAATTGCCGCGCCAATCGGTGAGATAGGGTGCCATGTCAGCTGCGTCAGTCATCAGGCCCGCATCGCCCACGATGGCTCTGAGCTGCTCAATTATTTGAGTCGGCAACATTAACGCGGTGGCGTACGAATTTTTTCAAGCATGGCGGTAGTCGAGCGTTCAAACTGGAAGTTAATGGCGTGTACGCTTCCGCCCGACGCGGTCACTTCGGCGCCACCAATGATTTTATTGATCGGCCAGTCGCCGCCTTTTACCAGCACATCAGGACGCGCCTCGAGGATGCGAGCGAGTGGCGTATCTTGCTCAAACCAAGTGACCAAGCTCACGCATTCCAGCGCTGCGATCACCGCCATGCGATCTTCCAGCGTGTTGATGGGTCGGTCGTTGCCTTTGCCCAAACGCTTCACCGACGCATCAGAATTTAATGCCACGATGAGTGTAGAGCCTAATGCGCGCGCCTCAGCGAGGTAAGTGACATGGCCGCGATGCAGCACGTCAAAAACGCCGTTAGTGAACACCAGTTTTTTTGACAATTGGGCCGCGCGTTCACTCAGTGTGGCCGGGTCGCAGAACTTATTTTCGAAGGAGGCACGCATATCCAGACGGTGCGCGAGGCAGGTAGGGTTTAAGCCCAAAAGAGACTTGAGAAATTTTAATCATATTGTCGAAAAACAG
>JANYGV010000032.1 GCA_025359285.1 Burkholderiales bacterium | reverse complement strand
TTCCGGTCGTGATATTGGCGCTTTCAAATCCGCCCCAGGCTTGGTCATAGTCAGCTTGGAGCTCTGGTGCGGCCATCGCGAACAGTGTGGGTTCAAAAACATAGCGGCTTTCAAACATGAACGCCAAGGTGTTTGCGAGGTAGTGTGGCCTCAGCTCGGCAGCACTGGCTTTTTCGAAGGTCGCCTTATCCGGCCCATGTGCTGAAAAACTATTGTGCAGCGAACCGCCACCGGGCAGAAATCCCTCGGCCTTGGCATCGTACGCGCCGTGAATCAATCCCATGTATTCGCTCATGATATTGCGATGGAACCAGGGCGGGCGGAAGGTGTTTTCGGCTACCATCCAGCGCGGCGGAAAAATTACGAAGTCGATGTTGGCGGTGCCGGGCGTCTCAGATGGTGACGTGAGCACCGTGAAAATTGAGGGATCGGGATGATCAAAACTCACCGTATTGATGGTGTTGAATGCGGATAAATTATATTTGTAAGGCGTGTAATTGCCGTGCCACGCAACGACATTCAGCGGTGAGCCCTCAGCGTCGTAGCGCCATAAATTGCCGCCAAATTTTGCGACCACTTCTGTGTTGGTTTTGATATCTTCGAACCAAGCGACCGGTGCCATAAAATCGCGGGCATTGGCGAGGCCGTTTGCGCCAAGCGGGCCGAGCTCGGGCAATCTCAGCGGTGCGCCATAGTTTTCGCAAATATAGCCGCGTACGCTGTCCATGATTTCAACGCGAAATTTGATACCGCGCGGGATGACGGCGATTTCGCCAGGCGCAATGTCAAGAACGCCAAATTCGGTTTTGAGCGTGAGTGCACCTTGCTGCGGCACGATCAGCATCTCGCCGTCGGCGCTATAAAAGCAACGCGTCATCGATTGATTTGCGGCGTAAATATGAACCGCGACACCGCGTTGCAATCGAGCGTCCCCGTTGGTCGCGATGGTCCGCAAACCATCGACAAAATCGGTTGGCTTGGCAGGCACCGAAAACGGATTCCAGCGCAGGCGATTAGGCGGCGTGGCAATCTCGGCGCAATGGGCGGTGCGGATGCAACCGTTATCAATTTTTTGATAAGGTGAATGGCCGCCCGAGGGGCGCAATCGGTACTGCCAGGACCGTAAATTTTCGTGGCGCGGCGCGGTGAACGCGCTGCCTGAAACTTGTTCCGCGTAGAGACCATATGGCGCGCGCTGCGGAGAGTTTTGTCCTCTCGGCAACGCGCCTGCAATGGCCTCAGTTTCAAATTCGTTGCCAAAGCCGGACTGATATTGAAGGGCGGAAGTTGTCATATTTAATTTGTACAAACTCACAAAGGCATCTTAGGCCAGAGTCAAGCGTGGCGGCGTTTTATAGCCAAAACTGCTCCAAACACCGCTCCAATGCTAGAGTTTAGATTACGCCCCGCGCTATTTGATCCGCTTCAATCGCCTCGAACAAGGCTTTGAAATTGCCTTCGCCGAAGCCTTCGTTTCCTTTACGTTGAATCACCTCGAAGAATATCGGGCCGATTACGGTGTCGGTAAAAATTTGCAGCAACTTATCTTCATTTGATTCTTTGTCCAAACCTTCGCCGTCGATCAAAATTTTATTTTTCTGCAACCGCGCCAGATCCTCGCCGTGATTAACCACCCGTTTATTGACCAATGAATAGTAGGCGTCCGGCGTATCCAGGAATTTCACGCCAGTGGCGCGCAGCGCTTCGATGGTCTCGTAGATATCCGCGCAGGCGAGCGCAATATGCTGAATGCCTTCCCCGTTATAGGCGTCCAGATATTCCTGGATTTGCGATTTTTGATCCGATGGTTCGTTAATCGGGATGCGAATTTTTCCGCATGGGCTGGTCAGCGCACGCGAGGTCAATCCTGTTTTTTTGCCTTTGATATCGAAGTAGCGAATCTCACGGAAATTAAACAGTTTTTGATAAAACTCAGCCCACGTATCCATGCGACCAATATAAACATTGTGCGTCAGATGATCGACGTATTGCAGGCCCACGCCTTTCGGGTGCTGGTCGGCACCTTCAATGGGCTGAAAATCAACATCATAAATAGTGCGCGGCCCATAACGATCAATCAAATATAGCAACGATCCGCCTATTCCCTGAATGGCCGGAATGTTTAATTCCATCGGCCCAACCGGCCCGTCATAAGCCTTTGCGCCCAGGGCCAGCGCGCGTTTAAATGCGGCAGCGGCATCTTTTACGCGAATCCCGAACGCACAGGCCGAGGGTCCGTGCACGCGTGCGAATGACTGAGCAAAACTGTCTTTTTCGGCGTTGACGAGGAAATTAATGTCACCTTGTTTGTACAGCGTTACATCTTTGGAGCGATGCTTCGCGACGGCGACAAAACCCATGCTCTCAAACAATCGGCCCAGCGCTTTGACATCCGGTGCGGTGTATTCTACGAACTCAAAACCATCGGTTCCCATCGGGTTTTCGGTGGCTTTGTTGCCTGCATCCAAGGTTGGTCCATGGGCCACATTTTTTGCAATATCCATTGTTGCTCCTGCTTGAAGTCAGCGCTTTGTTTCGAAATCCGCAGGCCATATTTTCAGCCGGACCACGAAACAAAAACTCAGATTAGATGTCATATTGCTTGGGCGTATGATTGTTATGTCGTCGGCATTGCCGTCTCAGTACGACTAAGCAGAAATTTTCTTCAGGGGGGTGGGCAAATCGCTTGCGGAAACGTTCAAGCAAAATTGCCCAGGCAAGCTAGAATGCTTGGCAAGTGTGAGAGCCGCGGCGTTTGACGACGACCCACAGATCGCAGCGAAAATGGCTGCGTTGATTGATGTATTTCTTTAGATGGAGGTGTTGCATGAATCAGAGTTTACTCAAATTCGGCAAGTTATGTTCATTCGATGTGGTGAAGTTGCGCGCAATGTGGTTCACAAAGTTGGCAATGATGTCTGCGGCGATATTGCTAACCGGCTGTGCGGCGATGAATGGTGGGCCAGAGTTGCAGCCGCTATCGCTGGATCAGATTGTCGAGCTGGCAAAAGCTGGCAAAGATGCACCGACCATCATCAATGAAATCAAAGTAACGCGGACCACCTACGACATCGCGGCAAGTCAATATGCGAAATTATCGCGAGATGGCGTACCTGATGCGGTGCTTGATTTTATGCAGCAAGGCCAATTAAAAATGGCTGAAAGAGAAGGTCGCCGCAAAGCGCGTGAAGATTTATGGCTTTTTGGCCGGGGATTTGGTTACGGCTATGGTTATGGCTACGGTGGGGTGTGGGCACCGAGACCGTACGTGGTTTATGTGAGTGGCAGAGCGTACTCGAAAACCTACTAGCCTATAGCGCAGTAACCAGCGGCGCGCTCAACGGTAATAAGGCCTTAGCATCTAATCACAGCTTGCCTTTCTTCAGCGCCGCGAGGGCGCG
>JANYGV010000022.1 GCA_025359285.1 Burkholderiales bacterium | reverse complement strand
GCCGATGCGCAGATTGATTTGGCGGTGTTGGAAATCGCGCGCGGCGGATTATTGCGCGCGGGCATGGGCGTGCCGTTCATCAATGTGGGCGCGGTGCTGAATGTGCAAGCCGATCATCTGGGCATGAAAGGTATCGACACGCTTGAGCAACTCGCCGAAGTAAAGCGCATCGTGGTCGAGGTCGCACGCGATTGCGCGGTGTTGAATGCAGACGATGTGAACGTGATCAAAATGTCCGCCGACACCGAAGCGAAAAGTATTTGCTACGTGACTGTGAACCCGCAACATGCCGTGGTGCGCGAGCACATTCGCGCGGGCGGACGCGCCTGTGCGCTGGAGGCAGGCGTGAACGGCCACATGATTACGCTCTACGACAAGGGCGGCCATATCCCGCTGATGTGGACGCACCTGATCCCCGCCACACTCGAAGGCCGCGCGATGCACAACGTGCAAAACGCAATGTTTGCCGCTGCGATGGCGTTCTCACTCGGCATCAAGCTCGACGCGATTCGCCAAGGCCTGCGCACCTTTGACACCACGTTCTATCAAGCGCCAGGCCGCATGAATGTGTTTGACGAACATCCATTCAAAGTGATTTTCGATTACGGCCACAATGCCCACGCCGTCGGTGTGATGGCCGAGCTGGCCGGGCGATTAGACGTGCAAGGCCGCCGCATTATCGTGCTCTCCGCACCCGGTGATCGGCGCGATGAAGATATAGTTGCCATCGCTGAGGCCGTTGCCGGAAAATTCGACCACTACATCTGCCGACGCGACGATTCGCTCCGAGGCCGCGACGGCGACGAAATCCCCGGCATGCTCGCCAAAGTGCTGCGCGCCAAAGGTGTGGCCGATGCCGCCATCAGCATTATTCCCGATGAGCAAAAAGCCATTGACGCCGCGCTGCACATGGGCGCGCAAGGTGATTTGCTGTTGATATTTGCGGATGCGCTGACGAGATCGTGGAAGCAAGTGACGAAATTTCGTAGCGCCGGGGCGGAGCAGGTTTTGGTGGGTGCGGTTGCTGCAAAGAAAGAGGCAGAGAACGATCCTCAACGTGGCGCGGGTCTGAATGAAGCGGCGTTGGAGTCGGCGGGGTTTGTTCGGGATGAGCGGGGGTTGCGGTTTGTTAAGGAAAGTGATGATTGAAACCATATTGAGAATGAACGTAGCCACAAAATTAGTGGGGTGGGTAAGCCGTAGTGTGGCCGCGATGATTTTTGCAAATCGCTACGACGCGTGGGAAGATGAAGTCTGCCCACGCCACATAACTAAAATTTAGACTTCTCATGGAACCGACTGTCGCCAACCCCTTTTATTTTGTATTTTTTGCGGTACCTTTCCTTGCGGCTATTGCGCACCGCAAGACAAGAGGCATTGGGTATCAAGCCGCTTTAATCGCCGGGTATTCAGTTATCGGGTGGCTAATTCTTTTTGCCGCGAGCTGGTACGCTGATCGCATGTTGGCTACTTGGTTTGAGAGCCTGACGACTCCAACGCTCAAACAAGTTGACCTTTTTAACCGCGATGGCGCATCAAAAAGTGCGCTACTTCTGTTTGGCTTGCCTATGTCGTTCGCGCACGTTTGTGGCGTGTGGTTGCCGTGTCGTATCGGTATTTTTGTTGCACAGAAGCTTAGCAAGTAGGTTTGGGATGGTTTTATCAAGCCCAACATCAGCTCGCAATTTCATCGCACCTCAAAAGTTAGGATTAAAACCAATATCAGCTTAAAATCCAAGCTATGCTTTTTAAAGGTCAGTTATGGAACTTACTGCGATATTAACCCCAGCTGTCGAAGGTGGATTTGTAGCCTTGAATCCAGAAACAGGTACAGTGACTCAAGGCGAAACTGTCGAAGAAGCGCTATTTAATCTTCGCGAGGCTACAGAATTATTCTTGGAAGAGTTTCCTGTTCATATTGTAGGGCGCTCATTACTAACGACCTTCCAGATCACTGCGCATGCCTAGCTTGCCTTTAGTTTCTGGCGCAGCGGCAGTTCGAGCACTTGAATATCTTGGTTTTGTGGTGGCCAGACAGCGTGGAAGCCACATCGTTATGCGCAAGGGTTCTCAGGGCTGCGTCGTGCCCAATCATAAAGAAATTAAAATCGGCACGCTTGGCGGTCTACTCAAGCAAGCAGGCGTGTCTATTGAAGACTTCGTTGCTGCGCTAAAGTCTTAGCGTAACGTTCAAATGGGCTCAATGCCCCCCGCAAATCTCTGTTTCAACCTCTTGTCTGCGCCCTCATTTTGTCCGACTCAAACACCCCCGAACCCAACACCTGCTTCGCCGATTCACGCCGCTTGACGGGCCCGAACCGCTATTTCGCTAGTACTGGCGCGGTTCTTGAGGCGTTAGGGTTTTCTGCATCCGACGCAGCCGCGCATGAACGCTGGCGCGTGTCGGTGATTTCAGTTCGTACCGCACTGGGTTGGAATAATTCGCAAGCCGTCGTACAGCGC
>JANYGV010000372.1 GCA_025359285.1 Burkholderiales bacterium | reverse complement strand
TGCCGATCATTGGCAAGGGCATGATCGAGCGCGCGCTCAAGTTGCGTCGGCGCAAACCGATGTTCATCGTCGATCTTGCCGTACCGCGCGACGTGGAAGCTGAAGTCGGCGATCTCGAAGGTATTTTTCTGTACACGCTTGATAGCCTCGGCCGCGTCATCCAGCAGAATCTGGAAAAGCGCGAATCTGCTGTGGTTGAAGCCGACGCGATTATCAACAAACGCACCGCCGAATTTATGCACTGGCTGACGGCGCGAGCCTCGGTGCCGATTATTCAGCAGCTTCGTACCAAGGCCGATCACTACAAGCAGATCGAGCTTGAGCGTGCGCACAAGCTGCTGGCGAAAGGTGAAGATCCGGCGAAAGTATTGGAAGCGCTGGCCAACGGGCTCGCCAATAAATTTTTGCATCATCCACTTGCCGCCCTAGGCCGCAGCACCGGCGGCGAACGCGAGGCGCTATCCACCGCGCTTGAAAAACTTTACGCTGACCCGGAATGATGAAAGATTCAATCAGTAAAAAATTGACCTCATTAAGTGAGCGTCTGGTGGAATTGGACCGTCTGTTAGCAGAGCCCGACGTGGTCAGCAACATGGACAACTATCGCAAAATTACCCGCGAACACGCTGATATTTCACCAGTGGTAGCACTATTTAGCGAGTACCAAAAATCGGAAGCGGATATTGCGGCAGCGGTGGAAATGGGCAAAGACCCCGAGATGCGCGAATTTTCCGAAGACGAAATTAAAGCGGGCCGTGCGCGGCTGGAGCAGATCGAAATTGATATGCAAAAAGCGCTGCTGCCGAAAGACCCGAACGACGAAAAAAATATTTTTCTGGAAGTGCGCGCGGGCACGGGTGGTGATGAATCGGCCTTGTTTGCAGGCGATTTATTTCGCATGTACACGCGCTATGCCGAGCGGAACCGCTGGCAAGTAGAAATTATTTCCGAATCGCAAGGTGAAGTCGGCGGCTATAAAGAAATCATCGCACGCGTCGTCGGCCAGGGCGCGTATTCGCGGCTCAAATTTGAATCCGGCGGCCATCGCGTGCAGCGCGTGCCGGATACGGAAACGCAGGGGCGCATCCACACCTCCGCCGCGACGGTCGCGGTAATGCCAGAAGCCGATGATGTGGTGGATACCGTCATTAATCCCTCGGAAGTACGCGTTGATACGTTCCGCGCATCGGGCGCCGGTGGTCAGCACATTAACAAAACAGATTCCGCTGTTCGGCTCACGCATATTCCCACCGGCATCGTGGTCGAATGTCAGGACGGCCGCTCGCAGCACAAAAATAAAGAGCAGGCGTTTCGCGTGTTGGCGGCGCGTATCAAAGACAAGCAGACGCGCGAAGCGCAGGCTAAGGAAGCTGCCACCCGTAAATCGCTGGTCGGCTCAGGTGATCGCAGTGAGCGCATTCGCACCTACAATTTCCCGCAGGGCCGCATGACCGATCACCGCATCAACCTCACGCTCTACAAACTCGATTTCATTATGGATGGCGATTTGTCGGAACTGACGGATGGATTGATGGCGGAGCATCAGGCGGAATTGTTGTCGGCGCTGGGCGAAGCCGCGTAGATCGTGGCGACCAGTATTGGCGCGCTGATTGCCGAAAGCGCAATATCCCCGCGCGAAACCACGATGCTGCTGGAGCGCATTTTGAACACATCCCGCGCCAGTATTTCCGCGCACCCCGAACGCTTTCTCGATGCGCAACAAGAGCATCTTGCGCGCGCCTGGATTCAGCGCCGCGTAGGTGGTGAGCCGATGGCGTACATTTTGGGTGAGCGCGAATTTTATGGCGTGAAATTAATCGTCACACCTGACGTGCTCATCCCGCGCCCTGAAACTGAAACCCTTGTAGAGCAAGCACTGGCGCGGCTCTCCAAGCAATATGCTCCAAACGCCGCGCGGGTGATAGACCTTGGCACAGGCAGTGGTGCGATTGCGATTAGTCTCGCCGAGCAACGCCCCGCGCTTGATATTGTCGCCACCGATATTTCAGCAAAAGCGCTCGCAGTGGCCAAAAAAAACGCCACCAAATTAGGCGTGCATATTGCGTTTATTGAAAGCGATTGGTTCTCTCAATTAGCAAATGAGCGCTTCGATTTAATCGTTTCGAATCCGCCCTACGTCGCGCATGGCGATCCGCATTTATCGCAAGGCGATTTGCGTTACGAGCCGATCACAGCACTCACTGACAACGCGCCCAATCAACAAGGCTTAGCCTGCATTCGCCGCATCATTGAAGATGCGCCTCACCATCTGAACGGCGAAGGCTGGCTGCTGTTTGAGCACGGCTACGATCAGGCGCTGGCCTGCCGCAAGCTGCTAGCCGCACGCGGCTTTGTGGAGCTCATGTGCGAGCCAGACTTGGCGGGCATTCCCCGCGTGAGCGGTGGGTGCTGGCCCGCGCCGGGGCGAATCTAAATTTTATTCAGCCGAACAAATGCTGACCGATTGAATCCGTTAAAATTGTCACAAGTTAATTTCAACCTCAAAACCAAAGGAAATCGTATGGACACCCAAGACCGCATCCGCGAAACCGTTACCGGCCACCCCGTCGTGCTTTTTATGAAAGGCTCACCGCAATTTCCCCAATGCGGATTTTCTGCTTCCGCCATCCAAATTTTAAAAGCCAGCGGCGTCGATAAACCGTTCACGGTTGATGTGCTACAAGACGAAGAAATCCGCCAAGCCATTAAGCACTACGCCAACTGGCCCACCATCCCGCAGCTATACGTGAACGGCGAATTTGTCGGTGGTGCCGACATTTTGCGCGAGATGTATCAGTCTGGGGAGTTGCAGCAGCTGGTGGCACCGAAGGGTTAATTTTATGTAACCACTCTACTCAACTGGCTTTTTGACTCTTAGTTTTAACTCTGCCAAGTTGAGTATTGTTCTACCACTCGCGACTCTTTGGCGTGCAATTTAGCGCATGCCATTGGTGATAATCAGAGGTAGTGGTGTCACGCGAATGGTCAGTCGATAAGCCTAGTTACATCCTCCTGATCGATCAGGAATCTCGCTCCAAGCACCAGCCCCCAACACAGTTACGTTGCTGGTTACGGTGAGGCCATTCATTAACCATACAGCCACACGGCCATCGATGTGGCGAAATATTAAGTCCGCCTTTCCGTCACCGTTATAGTCATCGGTATATCGAACACTCCAGCCTGTTGCACCATCCAATAAGCCCCTACCATCGAGGAAGGTTGATCCATTCATCAGCCACATAGCAACTCGTCCATCGGTATGACTGAATAGCAGGTCGGCGTAACCATCGCCGTTGAAATCGTTGGTGTGAGTGATGGTCCAGCCAGATGCCGCACCGACTAGCCCGGCTTGACTCATTAAAGCAGTTCCGTTCATCAGCCACATGGCCTCTCGACCATCTGCATGCCGCAGGATCAAGTCTGACTTGCCATCACCATTAAAGTCTGCGGTGTGACGCACGATCCAACCTGAGCCCGCCTCTAGCAAGCCAGCACCATCGAGGAAAGTTAATCCATTCATCAGCCACATGGCAATACGACCGTCCGTGTGACGAAATAGAATATCGGCTTTGCCGTCGCCATTAAAATCAGCCGTATGGGTGACGGTCCAGCCAGAAGCTGGCCCGAGCAGACCCGCACCGCTAATTAAGCTGGTGCCGTTCATCAGCCACATGGCAATACGACCGTCCGTGTGGCGAAATAAAATATCTGCTTTGCCGTCGCCATTGAAATCCGCAACACGAGAAACACTCCAGCCAGACGCTGCATCTAGTAAACCAGCGCCACTGATGAGGGTCGTGCCATTCATCAACCACATGGCAATCCGGCCATCCGTGTGACGAAATAATAGGTCGGCTTTGCCATCCCCATTAAAATCGGCGGTATGCGTAATAGTCCAACCGGAAGCCGCGTCAAGCAAGCCCGCACCGCTAGCAAACGCTGCGCCATTCATCAGCCACATGGCGATCCGCCCGTCGGTATTTGCAAATAGTAAATCAGCCTTGCGATCAGCATTAAAATCTTGCTGGGCAGCATCGACCCGATGGGTGAATACAACACTTGCAAGCGCAAATAGACATACAAGTAGGGCTAGGAACATTTTTGCGGCGCGCGTGCCAACATGATTTCGAGCAACGCAATTTAATGATGCTGACTTCGACATAATAATTTCCTGAGAGCTGTAGCGAGACAATGTTTCGACTAAGACGACGCACAAATTGTGATGTGACATAAAAACAAACGCTGCATTGTCTCCAAATAGAGACTCAAGTACGCTTTAAATGGTCGCCACGTGCTCATAAAGTAAAAAATTTCAACCACTGCAACTGCTGTAGCAAAGCACATGCCAAGTGCTGCCAATGATCTACAAGCCAGATCGCACAAGTATTAACAACCGTTCTTTAAGCTTCACATTGACAGCCAAGATTGCGAGCAAGAGCTCTCTTGGGGGCATAAAAAGCCCCAACGCGGCAGATTATTTGCAAGCCTCGGCGTGATGCAACGCCACTCTTGCAAGCTTAACGAAAGACGTGGCGCCTAACTTGAGCGTGATCGCAAGTTCATCTTGAGGGCGTTATCAAAATGCCGCTCAAGGACCTACATGTGATAGAAAAACACGCCTGCTAAGTAGCAAAGCCTCTGCGACTCTCAGCGCTTTTTTCACTTCTTAGCCGCGTCTTTGTCTTTATCAGTCTTTTTATCCGACGACGGCAGCACGATATCTGCGGCGGCACCAACTGTTTTGGCGGTTACTTTCACCGCAGTAGCGGCGACAGTGACGGCGGCATCTGCGACCGCGAACAATACGCAACCGGTCAGGGCAGACGCAGTGACCAGACTCACGCCGATCGCGGCAGTCAATTTAAATAACAACAATAAATTAGGCTTTGGCATCGTAGACCCTTTCGTTTTTATTGCGTGACAGAATCATACCCAAATATTAGTCGCACGCAGCGTGGCATGTTGTTGGCAAAAAAACTACAGCGATTCAACCTGCCGCACCATTTCCTGTAGTCCATCGCTTGCCTCGATTGTGCGCGTCTGTAGCTCGATGCATGCTGCGGCAATCTGCGTTGAACCAAGCAAATCAGCGATCATATCCGCCAGCTCTGACGCCGTGCGTTGACGCCGCACCGTCATGCCGCCGCGTAACACAACAAGCTGCATCGCATTGAAAAACTGGTCGTAGGCGAACGGCACAATGATTTGCGGCAACCCTGCTCGCATCGCCAGCGCCATTGTGCCGATGCCGCCGTTGTGGATGATGGCGCGGGCGTGGGGCAGGAGTTGATCGAACGGCGCGTAGTCAATCAGAAATGCGAATGACGGTAGTGGCTGCATAATTTGATTGGGGAAACGACTGACCAGAATCACGCGCTGTTTTGATAGCCGCGCGGCGTCGATGGCGCGCTGGAAAAACGTCGAGGCCGCCCCCGCGCCAGTGCAGGCGGAGACCACTATTGGCGCGTCGCCATTGGCAAGGAAGGCAGCAAGGGCGGCGGAAGGTGCCCAGGGTTCTGCCGTTTGCGTAACAGGAAATGAAACTGACGTAGATTGCGCAGGCCAATCCGTTTGGCGAGCCGCAAACCAATCCGGCACTGCGCACACCACGCGGTCAGGTGAGTGGATCCAGCGCGTAAAAACATGTTTAACGTCTGTCAGGCCGATGGATCGTCGCATGGCGTTCACGTCTGCTCGACAGGCACCGTCGATGTAGTGACGATCAATGATACTGAGCACACTTCGGCGAACCGCGCGCGGCAGCCAGTCCGGCCATGCGCCCAAACCGCCGATACAATTTTGCTCGTACGAGAAAAAATAAAAAGGCGACATATGTACTGTCATTGCGCGCAGACGGAATTTTTCCTGCGCGAGGCGAATTCCCACGGCACCGCTTGATCCGACTAAAACAGACCCATCTCGACGCAAACGATCTACTGCCGCGAACGTATCCGCCATCGCAGCGCCCAGCATTTTCCACAAAGATCGAAAACCGACCGCCCAATCCCAAACCGAGGGGTCACTCGCCATGGCTTCAAATAGCCCGGGCGGCCCGGCAGGATGAAAGCGCAAACCCGCCCAGCGCGCGCGGCGCTCAAAATAAGCCAAGCCGATAAAATCAACGTCATGGCCCGCCGCCATCAAATGACGGCCTAATTCGATCAGCGGCAAAGTATCGCCGGAGGTGCCGACGGCACCAATGATGACATGCATGTGGCTGGCTTTATCTGGTTAAGGGGACGCTTACCGAGCTGGTGGTAACGGACACAACGCCATCATTTACTCCCCGGATTATCTTCTAAAAAATTTGAATCCAATATCGCATCTGCGCGCGTATGGTGCTTTGGACGCAGCTTGCTGAACATGGAAAAGTGACGTGCGCCTTTTTGTCCTACCTTATTTACCCTGGCCTATTCAGGCTATTCATAAAACCTTAGGAGTTAAAAATGATACTACGTACCGTAACTGCATCAGCTTCAGTTCTTGCGCTCGGCTTACTCGCGGCTTGTGGCAGCATGTCGCCTGCCGCGCCCATGTATTCTCAAACCGCTCTGCCCGCTGCTGTGCAAGTACCCGCCGGCAACACCGTCGCGCTGGAGACCGTTGGCGTGGGCGAAATTACCTATCAGTGCCGTGCAAAAAAGGATGCGGCGGGTCAATTTGAATGGGTATTTGTCGGCCCGGCAGCGAGCCTGAATGACCGCAGCGGTAAACAAATCGGTAAATACTATGGCCCGCCTGCCACATGGGAAGCCATGGACGGCTCGAAGCTCTCCGGCGCGCAAGTGGCCGTTGCTCCCAGCGCCCCAGGCAACTTGGCGTTTCAACTGGTTAAAGGCAATCCGGCAACAGGCTCAGGCGCGATGACCGGCGTGACGTACATCCAGCGTGTGGAAACCAAGGGCGGCGTAGCGCCAGCGACCCCGTGCACCGCAGGCAATGTGGATGCCAAAGAAATCGTGAAATACCAAGCTGACTACATCTTCTACAAAGCCAGCTAAATTGTTGCTGTAAATTTGCATGCGGCGGATTGCACTTGACGACCGTGACGTCGCCGAGTGCAGTTCGCGTCATTTCTTTACGCAATTTCTTTACGCCATTTCTTCACGCCATTTCTGGCTAACTGCCAATTCTAGCGCTTCATTTCAATTCGAAATTGAAGCTCCAAGCTGGAAGCGCGTCTCCAAGCATTTTAGAATCCTGACGTGCGACTTGTCGCACGCTAGCTCGAATAGAAGAGGGTGAGGCATAGCCATTGCGATTCCCTTTTGTTGCTAAGGCAAAAGGAGAACCGCATTGAAACCCCTCACCCTGATACATTGTTATCAGATCGAGCACGACATCAAACGTGGACTCGATAATAAAGCCATCGCCCAAGGCATCGGCTTCACTCGCCGCAATGTAGAGCGTGAGTTGATGCGCTGTGGCGGACGGCTCCATTACACGGCAGAGCATGCAGGTGCCCACCGGCAGCAATGTGGTCGCAACAGTGCCGCTAACCATCCCACCCTGCCTAAGCGCTTCTGGGCACCCGTGGAGGCCGAAATCCGCCGCAAGCTCTCCCGCGAGCAGACTGGCAAGCAATTAAAGCGGACCGTCGCCGCCAATACTATTTATCGTTACTTGTATCGATTGGACAGGAAACGTCTTCTGAAGCAACTCAGGCATTACTCAGCCGTCAAGCCGCGCCGGGGTAGAAAGGGCAAGATGCCTTGGGTTCATCACGCCAAGCCCATCCGCGAGCGTCCCTTAGAAGTGCTGACTCGCGACACGGTCGGCGATCTGGAATGCGACAGTATTGTCGGCAAGCGTGGCGAGCTGCTTAAGATAGTGGTGTTGATTGATCGGGCGCTGCGCTACGTGCGTCTGCGCTGGGTTAAAAACGGAGACAGACGAGACAGACGAGACAGACCAGACAGATGGAGCCCGCACGGCGGCGGGTGTTGCGGCCCACATCACGCGCTGGCAAAACGATGCCACGACTATCCCGATGCTCAGCCTCACCACCGATCAAGGCGATGAGTGCTCGGCGTTACCGGAGCGCTTGCCAGACGGTTTGTATGCCTGCGATCCGGGCAAACCGTATCAGAAAGGCGTGATGGAAAATATGAAAAAATTGATCCTTCAGTACATTCCGGAGGGCGAGAATTTGCGCCATATTACGCAGGCAAAACTAGATTGGATTGCAAACGAATTGAATCAAAGAATCCGAAAACGCTTGGGCTGGATGAGCCCCGCTGCGCTATTGTCCAAATTGACCGCCACAACGACGAGTCGAACGACCGCCTTCCCAAATGCTTTGAGATGGCCACGAATACTAAGTTTTTCTTTGTATTTTCTTTAAGCCACGCGCTCAATGTCGTGTTTGCGGGCGGCATTGCGTCTGATAGACATGACCAATATTCCCACCCGTATCCACCAACATTTTGGGAGAGAACATAATCGACGAAATGATTAAAAGCGGCAGCCTTCAAGTTATCGCCATCCGTTCAAATGCCGCGTCACGGCGGTGCGCATGGCTTTTGGCGTGGCTTCAGACTAGGCTTCTGTCATCGCCGCGCTGAGCATGTACCTCGGCGCTCATGCGCAGTCGCAGCTAACGTCACCAAAGCCACCAAAGCCACTTGGTTAAAATGCGGCCTCAACGACAACAACCGGAAAGACCATCCCACTTTCAGCACCTACTGCATCGGCGCTTTCCGCACCCACCGCCAAGCCTTTAACTGCCGCTGCCACTTCCGCTGCCGCAGATACAAAAAACCTGCCTAAATTGCGGATGCAGAATTTGAATATCAGCGGGAAAATTGTTGACCTGCGCAACCTCCCCGACTCGCATGTACCGACTGCCCGCAACAGCAGGACGATCACCATCGCGCGCATAAAACAATTGCAGGCACGCATGGATTCTGCCTCGGCATCAGCGCTCAACATCGCCAAGCCAGATCAAAGCCCTAACACATTGGCACATTGGCACATTGGCACATTGGCACATTGGCACATTGGCGGCGGCACCGAAAGACTCGCGAGTTGCATTGGTCGGTTGTCAAACGGCCATCGTGGCGATACTCGGAAAAATTGAGCAGTTGTAGATAAAGCTCCGCACCAACCGCGTCGTCAAGCCGGTGCCGCTCTCGCCGCCGAATGTCGCCGCCCAAGGCGTGGTGGGACAGAATAATTTGACGATAAACGAGGCGCTTAAGCGGCCTGCAAACGAAGTGGTTCAAATCACCACACACAAATATACGGCAAAAAATTTACGATAAATGGATGCCCTGCTCAAGGCGAACCCGCGTGACCTGCGGGGCATTGCTGAGTGCATGGGAGGCCGAACCGCGGTGACATCGACCGCCGGGCCAGTCCTGAAAGTGACCTTCGCGCAGATCATGCAGTATCTTGCCAAAGAACGTATGACACCTGCCCGGCTTGAGACCAAATTCAAGTCGCTCAAATGAGCGCGCTGACGGTGGCAACAAACACGCGTTAATTGGCCATCCACCCGTGGCGACTTTTGTTTGGCACGGTGGCCGCTTGTTGCGTATTGCTAGTTCCCGCGAGAGAAGCAAATGCGATGTCGCCGCTGGAAGCGCTCGATAAAGTATGCAAGAAAGTTGAGTCACCTTGTGGAAGTTACAACAGTTTCAAAGCCGTTGCCGCCAA
>JANYGV010000343.1 GCA_025359285.1 Burkholderiales bacterium | reverse complement strand
CGATACGGCGGAACACCTCCAATTCGCGGTCACTTAATGCATCCGGGCTCGCGGCTGGATTTTGCGCGCAGCTATCAACACGTCCAGCGAGCCTCGCAGCAAGCTCGGGCGCTAAAAAAATCTTGCCTGAATACACGTGGCATATAGCGTTGACAATTTGGCTGGTCGATTCGCGTTTCATCACATAGCCACGCGCGCCCGCTTTAAGCGCTCTTTCTACATCCCCTACTTCTTCGTGCATAGACAACACCAGTACGCGCATGCCTGTGTGCCGACCTGGTTGGTTGGATTGACTTAATAAACTATCGCCCCTCGCACAAATAGCTTTAATGAGATCCAGACCTGAGCCGCGCTTGAGGGACAAATCAACCACGACCACATCAGGCATGGCAGCCCTATTGGATAAAGTGGATATAGCCGCCAAAGCGGTCTCCGGCTCGTCCGCTTCGCCGACTACTTCGATGTCCTCTTCCAACCTGAGCAAATTACCCAGCCATTCGCGAACCAGCGGGTGATCATCAACAATAAAAACTCGGATAGGGCGCGACATCATGCGGTGGCCTGCGAACGCGGAAGCCTGCAGGTAATGGTGGTGCCAGGCTGTTCACGGTCGGGATGAATGGTTAACGCAGCGCCAATAAACGCTGCCCGGTTTGACATGATTCGCAATCCCATGCCGGACTTTTCAGCCGTCTCGCGCAAGGGATCTAACGGCATGCCTTTGCCATCATCATGAATAATCAGCTCAATTGCGGATACTGATCCCACCAGTGAAATATCGACGTGTCGCGGCGCTGCATGTTTCAACGCATTACGCAGGGCTTCGTGAGCAATTCGAAATAAATGTGCGGCGGTGCCCGCATCGCGAACAAGGGTATCGCCGACCTGCGTGAATCGACATTGAACGCCGTCACGGCTGGCTTGCTCGGCTATTTCAGATAATTTATCCGCCAGTTTTTCAGGCTCAAGCTCGGAAAGTAATAAACCATGTGCCAGCTTGCGCGTTTTATCGGCACCCTCCTCCAGCAGCGAAACAATAGTTTCCGCATTGGCGGCGAGTGAGCTGTTTTTTTCGTTCAACCGCTGCGCAAGCACTTGTGCGGCCAGCGCTGTGCCGACCAGATGCTGACAAATTTCATCATGGAGTTCGTGACCAATCAAATTTCGCTCACGTGAGCCTACCGCGAGCAGCTCTTTTTCGAGCTGCCGCCGGGTATTGGCCGCATCCACCAGCGCCGCGGTACGATCTTTGACCCGTTGCTCAAGCTGACGATTTAAGGAAAAAAATGCATCGAGTATCCAGATCAAAATCAAAAAAACCGGTAACGCGCCTATTGCATTCCACCAATTCCAGGTCGGCAAATCGTTTCCGCCGTTGGCAAAAAAATCCCCGATCAAGCGAAGTAATTCGCTGCCAATCGCAACCAAGACCGCTGATCGCCAACCAAGCCACGCAATCGCCAACGTGACCGGTATCAGATAGAACAGCAGCAACGAGACATTAATGCCGGTCGCATAATCTGAGAGCCCGATGATAATCATGAGCGTCACAATAATCAGAATCGCGCGACTTCGTTTTTGGGTGGGCAACCCACTGATATTGAGCTGCAACCAATCTGCCGCTTTCTGGCGCTTAGTTTTCACGTTCACGTTCACATTCGCGATCTAGGTCTGATTGTGATGAGGGTTTTTGTTAGACATCCTGTAACCTTTAAAACCGTGCACCCAAGGAAATTCTGAACTGCGAAGTGGGCGAAAAATTGACATATTGATCGCGTGCAACCCGCAAAAAATACGAGCTGAAATCATACGTTAACGTAGCGGCATAACCCCTCACAAAATTTTCATCGGTCGTCAATCCACTTTTACGCGAAACATCCAGCGTTAAACGCTGATCATGGGAAAATTTTCGCCGAACGATCGCATGTGTGACCCTTTGCTGGGTGTGCAAACGGTCATCCCACAGATGAAAAAAGGTAATCTCAGTATCGTCAACGGCGCGACTTCCAATACCTAGCGTGATCGCATCATTTGGATCGAAATTGAGGTTGTAATAGTCACGGAGATTGGTGCGCCCAAATCCGATAATCCCAAATGTATCGCCGCCGACCTCCGAGGTAATAGAGCCGCCGATAAATCCTCCACCCGCCACCTGCGCCGAGAGTACGGTGCGCAGCCACCCGCCTTCCAGTTTGTTTTCGTAGCCCGCTCGGGTTTGTGCAAAGCCAGTTTTATCGCGATAGTATCCAACCCACGCCGTCTGATTGTCGACATTCGCCCGTAAATTAATATCACCTGCGCGTCCACCATCATCTGATCGATACCATGCTGGCGTGAGCTTAAAGCTAATGTGGTCTTCGGCCGAGTTTGTATTGGCTACTGGTTGTGACACCGCATCCGACGATTGCGATAGTACCGCGCCTGAAGCAAGCAGGATCAGAAGAAAAACTGAATCCGTGATGCCTGCGCCGATGCGCGCCAACAAATTAGCGTGCGGGCCCGTTATTCGTAGCGGCGGCGTCAGGCTGGTAGGTTTCATGAATTCATCGCTCAATGTTAATGTTGATGGTTGCGTTTTGCACACTCGGCAGATGCGGTAAGGTTAAGCGAATGATTCTGGAGTGGTCATCGCCTTCATGACCGTTTCCATGCGGC
>JANYGV010000112.1 GCA_025359285.1 Burkholderiales bacterium | reverse complement strand
GCTTTTTCGGTTGCAGAATCGAGCGCCGATGTGGCTTCATCAAAAATCATGATGGCGGGATTTTTAAGCAGCGTGCGGGCAATCGCAACGCGCTGTTTTTCACCGCCCGATAATTTCAAACCACGCTCGCCGACCATGCTTTCCCATTTGTCAGGCAGGCGCTCGATGAAATCGCTGACGTGGGCGCGACGGGCGGCATCGCGGATATCGGCATCACTCGCATCGGGCCGGCCATAGGCGATGTTGTAGCGAATCGTATCGTTAAACAACACCGTATCTTGTGGCACGATGCCGAGGCTCGCACGCACGCTGGCCTGCGTGACATCGCGAATATCCTGACCATCAATTAAAATTCGGCCACTCGTAATATCGTAAAAGCGAAACAGCAATCGTGACATCGTCGATTTTCCCGCGCCGCTGGAACCGACTACCGCGACAGCTTTTCCAGCGGGGACTTCAAACGACACATCGAACAAAATCTGACGGCGTTCGCTATAGCCAAAATTGACATTTTCAAATTTTATCGATGCTCCGCGTAATACCAGCGACTTCGCATCCGGTTTGTCCTTTACCTCACGATTTTCATCAAGCAGGTTGAACATTTTCTCCATGTCGGTAAACGCCTGCCGCAGCTCGCGATACATCGCGCCTAGAAAATTGAGCGGAATATAGAGCTGAATCAGCAACGCGTTCACCATCACCAAATCACCCAGGGTTAACTTTTGCGTGACGATACCTTCTGACGCGCGCCACATCAGCAGGGTGACTGCGGTGGCGATGACGATACTCTGTGCGGCGTTTAACAGGCCCAGCGAGGTCTCGCTTTTAGTCGCGGCGGCCTCGTAGCGCTGCAAATTTTTATCATAGCGCCCGGCTTCAAATTCTTCATTTCCAAAATATTTGACTGTCTCGTAATTGAGCAATGAATCAATCGCCTTGGTGTTGGCTTTTGAATCCATTTCGTTCATGGTGCGGCGATGCTGTGTACGCCATTCAGTAATGCCAATGGTGGTGACGATATAAAGCGCAATCGCACACAAGGTGATGACCACAAACGTCCAATCAAATTTGGCACCGAGCAGAAAAACGACTAGCGTTATTTCCAACAAAATCGGAATGACCGAGAACAACATATAGCTCATGATGGTCGACACGCCGCGCGTACCGCGCTCTATATCGCGCGTAACACCACCGGTATGCCGATCCAGATGAAAGCGTAGCGACAACGCATGCAGATGGCGGAATACGCGCAACGCGATATTGCGCATCGCACGCTGCGTCACTTTGACAAACACGATATCGCGCAACTCGGCGAACATGGTTGACGACAACCTGAGCAGCCCATAAGCGGCCAGCAAGGCGACAGGCACCACCACCGGCGCCAACGCCGCCGCCTGCGATTTATCAAGCGAATCGACAATGTTTTTCATCACCAGTGGCACGCTGATATTGGCTAATTTTGCGGCGATCAAAAACGACAAGGCGAGCGCCACACGGCCTTTGAATTGCCAGAGGTAAGGCCAGAGCATGGTGAGAACGCGACGATCGCCACCCACACGTTTTACGGTAGCCGCAGGGGCACTGGCGGGAGGGGCGGCGGCAGGTGAATGGTGATGTGGGGACATGAATTATCGGACTTTGGGGTGAGAGACGGAGTAGAGAAGTAAGGTCTATTGAGGTGCATCTACGAATTGCGACAGGAACGAATGACGACACAAGCGGTGGCGCTTGACAGGCTTGGCCAATTGGTCCCTGCTTGCCAGGCTTTCATGCGGCTAATTTTCCGATGTTCGTTATTATCTTTGAGCCTTTATATTGAGCCAAAAATATTTTTATCAACACTCGGCGAAAGTCAAAGGATCGTATCGTAAGCAAAAACACTAGTATTGTCGCGGCGTTCGAGCCATTTTCCTGCCATGAAGGCCGCCCACACTAGGGTCAGCCGGGGCATGTCCGCTAAAAACCGAGCGCTCAGCACGGTCAAGACGCATCAACGTTCGGCCAAGTTTCAACCCCGTCAATTTTTCCAGACGCGTCGCCGACTCGCGCAGGCTCTCAACATCAACCGCCATCGTATCGCCAACCGCCGCAAATACGACTGAATTGCCACCATCGCTCGCGCCCGGCGCGCTCTCAATCGGCGGTAGCGCGAGCACCCGATGATTAAAAACCACATTCAACGAATCGAGCTGCTGACGGTAGCCGCGGCTGCGACCAAAAAGATTCAGCACCAATAGTCCGCGTCGGGTGAGTCGTGCACGGCAGTCACGGTAAAACTCAGTCGTGCCCAGCGCGCCAAAACGCGCATGCTGGTCATAGCCGTCAACCATGATGCAATCAAACTTCTGCGTGCTTTCGCTCATCCACGTCACACCATCGCCAACGTGAATATCAATATTCGCGACATCATTGCGCGGCAACTTGAAAGACTGATACGCCATCGCCACCACACCAGGATTAATTTCAACAATCGTCTGCAAAGTATGCGGAAAATAGCGATGCCAAAACTTGGTTAACGACGCTGCGCCCAACCCTATTTGCAATACATTTTTCGGCCAGCCGGGGTTTGCATTATCTGAGCTTGCCGACAGATTTAGTTCACGCCGCAGAAGCAGACACGCCATCATCTCGCGGGTGTATTCCAGCTCCAGCGCATAGGGCCGCGCGATACGCATAGCGCCCTGCACCCACTCAGACCCAAAATGAAGAAATCGAACGCCGGATTCTTCACTGGTTTCGATAGTGTGGGATTTGCGCGTTGCGGGAGTAGACATAGCCGGATTATAAAGCCAGCAAACAAACCACCTATTCCGCCATGGGCCATTAACGTATTACTAATGCCAGCGTGTAAACGCAATTTACTGGGAAATGTATCCAACCTCTTTATTTGGCGCGCTTTTATGGACATAAATGCTTCAAACGGCAATGCGGACGCGCACTTTGATTTATTTCCCACCTTGCCGACGTCTAACTACGCGCTCCAGCCACTCAAATAAAATCTCGCTCACCAGCGCCAGCAGCGCCGCAGGTATCGCGCCTGCCAATAGCAATTGCCGATCATTTAGCGCGAGCCCGGTCACAATGCGCTCCCCATAACCGCCCGCGCCGATGAAGGCAGCGATCGTTGCCGTGCCGATGGCAATCGCGGTTGCGGTACGAACACCCGCGATGATCGTAGGCAGCGCTAATGGCAACTCGATTTGGGTCAGGATATCTCGCGCAGACATGCCCAACGCTTTGCCTGCCTGTCGCAATCCATCTGAGACTTCACTCAAACCGGCGCAAGTATTTCGCATGATCGGTAGCAGAGCGTAAAGCGTTAAAGCGACGAGCGCAGGCACGCTGCCGATCACGCCCATCAATGAAATCAATACCGCCAACAACGCGAGCGACGGCACTGTTTGCAGCAACCCGGCAGCACCCAGCACCAGCGAACGCAAACGCGTGTATGGAAAAATAATTACCGCCAGCGGGATAGCGATCAGCGTCGCGATCAACACTGAGGCAAGCACCAGCCATACATGCTGTGCGGTCAGCCTCGTCAAATCGCCACCCAAAAGTTTCACCCAAAATCCGCGTTCACCCGTTTTGGTCGAGGGCACCTGCGGCGCGCCGCCTGCCTTCACCAAATGGTCGCGGGCAATGATGTCAAAGGCGACGCTATCAATTTCTGCTCGCGCATTCATGGCGATCATGGCCGGTGCGTCTATCGTGCCACCTAATTTTTGCAGCGCCGCCCACGCATCCGGGAATCGCTTCGGCACATCCAGCCGATACAGCACCACCGCGTCATAGCGCGGAAAATAATTCAAGTCATCATCGAGCACCCGCAGATCGAGATGACCAATCTGCGCATCGGTGGTGTAAATATCGATGACATCAATCTGATTTTTTTCAATCGCCGTGAATGCCAGACCGTGATCCAGGCTGGTGGGTGACTGAGTAAAACCATAGCGGGCAGCGAGCCCTTTCCAGCCGTCAGCACGGCCCATAAATTCGTTCGATAGGCCAAGTCGCAGATCCGGCTTTTTTGCCAGCTCGCTCAGCATGTTGAGATTCATTTTTCCCGCGTCCGCCGAGCGCATGGCGAGCGCGTAGCCGTTGTTGAACCCCAGCGGAATCGCGACACCAAAGCCGAGTGGTGCCAATGCGCTATTTAATTCTTCTAAAGACAGCGGCGTGGCACTTTTTAAAATTTCTTGGGCAATCGTGCCCGCATATTCTGGGTAAAGATCGATACTGCCCGCGCGCAGTGCCGCGTAAACAATCGCGGTATTTCCCAATCCCTGCAATACCTTCGTTTCAGTATTGCTCGACATCTTCGCTTGCTGGGCAAGCACTTCCGCCAAAATATAGGACTCCGTGAATCGCTTCGAGCCAATTTTGAGTACATTCGAATTTTGCTGCGCGTGAACCGTTTCCGCGACCAGCGGCAACACCGAAAATACCGAAACCAGGATTAAAATCGCAAATTTTCTAACCACGTTGATCTTCACATTTAAAACGCGTTACGTCGTCTGAGCGCAACGCCTTGTGCTTAGTTTGTCGGCCGGTTACGCGCTTGCGCCACAGCTCGAAACTGGAGCGCTTCATGTGTTTGCGCATGAGCGCGATGACGCCGGATTCATCAACGCCAAACTGGATCTTGATCGCGTCGAAAGTTGTCCGGTCTTCCCACGCCATTTGCACGATACGATCAATGTCAGCGAGGTCCAGCTCAGTAATTTGTTTTTTCATTTTCATATAATAAGCGAGACGAGTTGATCAGCGGCTTTTGTAAATTATTTGTATTTTTATGAGCCCCGTAAACTTATTAAATTTTAATTTCTAGGACGGACACCACGATGCCAAATAATCAGATATCTATTGCCGTTTTTGTCACAGGCGGTACGTTTGATAAAGAGTATGACGAGCTAAGTGGCACCTTGTTTTTTAAAAAATCACATGTGAAAGAAATGCTCACACTGGGCCGTTCGTTGGTCTCGACACGCGTTGAAACACTGATGATGAAAGACAGTCTGGTGATGACGGATGCAGACCGTGATTTGATCGCCGCAAAATGCATATCCGCGAAAGAGAAAAATATTGTGATCACGCACGGCACCGACACCATGGAAAACACCGCGCGTTATCTGGCACCTCGCGTAAGCAACAAAACCATCATCATCACCGGTGCGATGGTGCCGTATAAATTCGGTTCTTCCGACGGCCAGTTCAACCTTGGGAGCGCGCTTGCTTATGCACAATTGCTGCCAGCAGGCGTATACGTGGCCATGAATGGGCGCTTTTTTCAGTGGGATAACGTCAGAAAAAACAAAAAGGCAGGGTATTTTGAGGAACGAAAAAAGAATCGTCAGTAACTACCCCTGCCACGGCATTTTTTGTCGCCGCGAAGAGACAATTTCTTGTATTGCGCAACCACAGCACGCTCAGAAATGCGGGTTTCGCCTTGTAGAAATTGTCATTATCTTCCAGGCACGATCCGTGCATTAGCTTCACATAATTTGTGAGCCTTGCAACCTATAGCAAGCCTCACAAGTGCAAGTCTTAAATTATGTGCGGCAAAAGCAGGCCGCAAAGTGCACCTGATGCCGGAAATGGATTCAGCAACATGGATAACGCCCCCAAGAAAAAGGTCGTACTGATATGAACCACAAACTCAATAACGCCCTCGCTGCACGTATTTCTTCAGCCGAGACCGCCACATTCCGGCATGAGCCCCGCGGCGAGGGCTCGGCTTCGCGCTGCACACGAGCACGAGCCATCTGCTCATCGGTTACGCTGATGGCTCTGGTCGGTTGCGGCGCAGCAAATTCCGCACCGCCCAATTTAGCAGGATGTCAGATTTTGCCCGCCAACAATGTCTGGAACGCGCCTATTGATACTTTGCCGGTTCATGCCAGTTCAAATGCGTGGGTGAACACGATTGGCGTAAATGGAAAATTGCATCCTGACTGGGGCATTACCGAAACCGAATATGGCATCCCGTTTGTCACGGTGGCCGGAACGCAGCCGAAGGTACCCATTACCTTTGAAGTTCCGGATGAAAGTGACCTGGGGCCCTATCCAATCCCGCCCAACGCGCCAATTGAAGGCGGCGTTGGCAGCAGCGGTGACCGGCATGTGCTGGTGATCGAAACCGCCAACTGCATTTTGTACGAAACCGGTAACGCCTATCCGCAAAATAGTGGCGCGAGCTGGATCGGATACGCTGGGGCTAAATGGGATTTGAAATCAAATGCACTGCGCACGCCAAGCTGGACCTCCGCCGATGCCGCCGGACTGCCCATTTTTCCGGGTCTGGCGCGCTGGGAAGAAGTCGCTGCGGGTGAAATTACCCATGCATTGCGCTTTACGGTGCCATCGACACGACGCGGGGTTTATCAATGGCCAGCAACGCATTGGGCAACCAATTTGGCGGATAACGTCAACAACCCGATGATGGGCGCGCGGTTTCGTTTGAAAGCCAGCTTTGATGTTTCAGGCTTTGATTCCAGAACCCAGATAGTCCTTAAAGCACTCAAAAAATACGGCATGATTTTGGCCGATAACGGCAGCCCTTGGTATATCTCCGGCACCAGCAATGCGAATTGGCCATCAACCGTTATCGACCAGCTCAAAACCATTAGCGGCGGCAATTTTGAAGCTGTCGATGTGACCAGCATGATTGTGAATATCAATTCTGGAGAAGCAAAATCAAACTCGGTACCACCCAACACCGGCCCGGCGAAACCACTTGATCTTTCAGGGGACGGCAAAGCAGATCTGCTGTTCCGCGACTCGTCCGATGGCAGCACAATGGCGTGGCTGATGAATGGCCTTGCCATCACCGCCAGCGCCAACATACGAGCAACAGACTTAAGCTGGAGCATAACCCACGTCGCCGATTTCAATGGCGATGGCAAAGCCGATATCTTGTGGCGCAAAACCGATGGCACGGTAGCAATGTGGTTGATGGACGGGCTTAGTGTTCTTGCTAATGTCACCCTGCTCGGTGCCAGTTCTGGCTGGACAGTGACGCAC
>JANYGV010000252.1 GCA_025359285.1 Burkholderiales bacterium | reverse complement strand
CCGCCTAGAATCTCGGCGCGTTTGGCATATATTTTCCCCAGACGCGCGCCGAACCACACCGCCGGCAGACATAGAAAAAATGTAATCGCGCCGATGATGATGACAGTCGCCGCGAGCCCCGCTTCCATCAATGAAAAAGTTACGCCGACCACGAATGCATCAAGGCTGGTGGCAATGCCGAGCACGATCAATTTGTTCACGCGAAACGGCGAGTGCACTTTTTCATCCGCTGCGGTACGAGCATCCAGAATCATTTTGACGCCAATACCTCCAAGCAAAATAAACGCGATCCAGTGGTCGTAATCTTTGAGCCAAGCTGCGCTGGAAGCGGTAAACCAGCTGGCCAGCGAATAGCCGAGCAGCGGCATGACCGCTTGAAACGTGCCGAACACGGCGGCCATTTTGAAGGCGTCGCGGAAACGCAGTTGGTTCACCGACAGGCCACTTGCAATCGCGACTGCCACCGCGTCCATCGCAAGCCCGAGTGCGGTGATGATGAGACTGAGGTAAGTCATTAGGTCATTTGGCCATTCGGTCATTACGCCATCAAGGACTGAAATTAAGCTTTAGTTGGTGGCGAAATTCGGAAGCGAATTAGAAGCTGAGCAAAAACGATCCATCGCTAATTTTCAACGTCGCTTCTGCGCCGTATGGAATAGTGAGTTTTTTTGCGACATGGCCAAACGGCAAACCGGTTAACACCGGGTAGGGTAGCAGCGTTTGCATGGTCTCGACGACGTGCGCCATTGTGTAGGCATAGCGGCCTGAGGCGGGCTCACAATCAGTAAACTCCGCAAAAATTAGTGCTTTTTGTTTCTGCAAAATTCCGGCGTGGTAAAGCTGCAACAGCATCCGCTCTATGCCATACGGTTCTTCTGCAATTTCCTCAAAAAATAAAATGCCACCTTCAATTTGCGGCAGATACGGCGTGCCGACCAAATGAGAAAAGAGGGAAAGATTGCTGCCGAAAATGGAACCGACAATTTCTTGCGGCGCATATTCACTCGTGCCATCTGTGCCATCTGTACTGCGCGCGACCGCGTACGGGCCTGCGCTTATGCCTTTGCCAGCAAGCGCTGGCCAGCAATTTGCCGCCATGAATTGATGACCCGCAGCGTTTTTTGAGGTTTCGTCGTTTATGTCGCCCCGCCAGTCAAAATCGCTTGCGGCACCGGGGCCCGCATAGGTGATGAGGTTCGCTTTGGCGAGTGCCGCACAATTAAACGCGGTGAAATCACTGAAGCCGCAAAACACTTTCGCGGAGGTGGCAACGGCCTGCCAATCGATGAGATGCAGCAACCGTGACATGCCATAGCCGCCGCGCGACATCATCATCGCGTCGACTGAAGGGTCGGCCACCATTTGGTGAAAGCTGGCGACACGCTCATCGTCAGTACCTGCAAAATAACGCCATTCATGGGTTGCGGCGGCCGCGACTTTGACGCGATAACCCTGTGCTTCCAGGGTTGACACGGCAGCGGTTAAACGATCTGAATTCAGCGCACCAGAGGGTGAAAAAATACCAATGGTGCCACCCGGTATGAGTGGCCGGGGCTTGATAAAGGCAGATTGCATTTAAATGAAGGCTAGTTTGACGGTCGATTTAGGTTTGACTCGATTAACGACGCTGCGCCTGTGCGTCAACCACCGCCAGCGCTGACATATTGATAATACGGCGCACAGTTGCGGTCGGTGTGACGATATGTACCGGCATGGCCGCACCCAGCAAAATCGGTCCAATCGTGATGCCGCCACCTGAAGCGGTCTTGAGCAAATTAAACGCAATATTGGCGGCATCGAGCGTTGGCATGATCAATAAATTTGCCTCGCCTTTGAGCCGCGATTCTGGGAATGCGTTATGACGCACGTCTTCTGATAGTGCGGCATCGCCATGCATTTCGCCTTCAACTTCCAGATCACGATCGAGCTCGTTAATCAATATTAGCGCAGCACGCATTTTGACCGCCGACGGATAATCAGAGGTGCCAAAGCTGGAGTGCGACAACAGTGCCACTTTCGGCACCACACCAAAACGGCGCATCTCTTCCGCAGCCAGAATGGTCATCTCGGCAATCTGCTCGGGC
>JANYGV010000264.1 GCA_025359285.1 Burkholderiales bacterium | reverse complement strand
GTTGGCCTGATGAATTGCTATTGCGTGAAGTCTTCGATTCTTGAATCAGAATCTGACGATTGACGGCGAAAGCCGTGAAGTCGCTCACGCGGCGAAGGGGCGCGGGGAGGATTCTTCTCGCGCGGCAAAACCGTTTCGAGTGAAGCGATTTCTAGGAAAACGATGTGGGCTTTTTGTCTGCGAAAGTCAGTAAACTTTTGTCGCCGACGCTACATTGACCCATGCGGCGTCAGTTTTCGGTCGGCGACAACACTGCATGAACAGCGGGCGTTGGTAAATGCTGACGTGGGTACTCGTCCTCATCGTCGGCATCATCGCCCTCGGTTTGTTCGCGCGGATGCTGTCAAAGCTCGGCCTGTGGCGCCTGCCGGGCGATATCCGCTTCACCTACAAAGGCCGCGAAATTAATTTGCCGATTGCCTTCACGATTTTGATCTCGGCGGCACTGACCTTGGTGACGCGGGTTTTCAGGATTTAATGAATTGCTCTGAGTTGAAAGGCGGAGGAATTGATTGTTGAATCGCATACAATAAGTTGGTTTTGGTTTGGGTTTTAAGTCTTTTGTGCCTAAAACTACCCGCCACTTTTACAGAAATGGCCTCGCTCATTCAAACAGTAATCCCTACTATTTAGGTAGAAATACGGGCGGGTTGCAGAGATGCGGCGCTATCCTCGCAGAACCCGCCGCATATAAATCTCGGAATGGAAATGCATGGATAATTTGGCAAACGCCGGAACTCAACAAGAATTGGCAAATTTACGTAGCCAAGTAAGTGACTTGCAAAGTCAGTTGGCTGCTATTCAACAGCGCCTACATCTGCCGCTGCCGCCTTTTCCAAATCTGACTCCATCAACGCCGTTCATGTCGTACTCCTCTTGCAATGCGGCGGATTTTCTGCACCCGCGCTATCAGGAAATCTGCGGCTTTCTAAAACATCCTTTTCAGTGGCATCGCAAGCTGTGGGAATGGGTGTTTGTGATTCATCATTTGATGGAATCTGGCGTGGTTAAATCAGGTAGCCGCGGATTGGTCTTTGGCGTCGGGACAGAACGACTTCCGTCGCTATTTGCCAGCATGGGAGCCCGTATTGTGGCGACTGACATCTCGACCGAGGACGCCGAGGCGTCGCATTGGATTAACGGCCAGCATGCAGCCAATCTGGAGCCGTTGCATCATCCCGAGATTGTTGACCGCCGATTGTTCGACGCTAATGTTTCATATCAGGTCTGCGACATGAACAATATAGATCCAGCACTGGTCGATTTTGACTTTAATTGGTCGTCGTGCTGCTTCGAACATCTGGGCTCTATTGAGGCAGGCTTACAATTCGTCATTAATGCCGTCGAGAAAACACTTCGCGTCGGTGGCATTGCGGTTCACACGACGGAATATAATCTGTCATCAAATGACGCAACCGTCGAAAGCCCCCACGTCGTCATTTTTAGAAAGCGAGATATTTTAGAACTTGTAGCACGACTACAAGATCGCGGGCACATAGTGCAGCCATTCGTGGTCGCGCCAAATTCTCATCATTTGGATTTTCACGTTGACATGCCGCCCTATTTGCAGGATCCGCATCTAAAGCTTCTACTCTGGGAGCACGTTGCAACCTCGGTTGGGCTCGTTGTTCAACGCGGACGTTGATTGCTGCTACTGACTTGAGTAATTTTAAGGCATCACGTGCACCTGGGAGGGATCTGATGTTGTTGTGTAGTAAATTAGTAGTATGGGATGGTGAGTTAATCATCTCTAACGTAAACCGGTGCTCGGGAGCTTAGAGCGGGCCAAGGCGATTCGCGCGGCCGGCGCTGCCAACCGTTCAAATGCACTGAGCATCGTGGTGCCGTGCCATCGGGTGGTCGGCGCAGACGGAACGCTGACCGGTTACGGTGGCGGGATCGAGCGTAAACATTGGCTGCTCGCGCACGAAGCGAATCCACGCAGGCTAGGACACAAAAGATAAGCACGCACGCCGTCCAGCGGCTATTTCCAGCCATTTATGCCTCAAGATGCCCGTCTAATAACGCTCTTCATATCCGCCGGCATGTCAACGCGCAGTTCAGTTCGCCACGCTGCAAAACACCCCGCGCCCCGCACGAGTCAATCGCGCTAAACTCTTAGGCCTTGTAAACACAAAAAATATCATCATGACCGAACGACGCTTTGCGCTGAATAAACGAGTGGCTGTGACAGGCGGAGCCGGTTTCTTGGGCTCACATTTGTGCGAGTTGCTGCTGTCACATGGGCATGACGTCGTGTGTGTGGACAATTTTTTTACCGGCACCAAAGACAATATTCGCCATCTGCTCAACAATCCGCGTTTTGAACTAATGCGCCATGACGTGACGTTTCCGCTGTATATCGAAGTCGATGAAATTTTTAATTTGGCTTGTCCTGCCGCGCCGATTCACTATCAGCATGACCCAGTGCAGACAACAAAAACAAGCGTACACGGCGCGATCAATATGCTCGGCCTTGCCAAGCGTCTGGGCGCGAAAATTTTGCAGGCCTCGACCAGCGAAGTCTATGGCGACCCAGAGCAACATCCGCAGACCGAGGCTTACTGGGGGCGCGTGAATCCGATTGGACCGCGGGCCTGTTATGACGAGGGAAAACGTTGCGCGGAAACGCTGTTTTTTGACTACCATCGACAACATCAACTGCAAATAAAAGTCGCGCGCATTTTCAACACTTACGGCCCGCGCATGCATCCCAATGATGGTCGCGTCGTGTCAAATTTCATCATGCAAGCACTGCTCGGCATGCCGATTACGATTTACGGCAGCGGCCAGCAAACACGATCATTTTGTTATGTGTCGGATTTGCTGGATGGCTTTTTGAAATTAATGGCTACCGCAGACGACATCACCGGCCCGATCAACCTCGGTAACCCGCATGAAATCACGATGCTGCAATTAACCGAGTCCGTCATCAAGCTCACCAACTCGTCATCCAAACTGGTGTTCAAAGACGCGCCAGTGGACGATCCTGCGCAGCGTCGCCCCGACATTACGCAGGCGCAGCAAACATTAAATTGGCAGCCACAGGTATCGCTGGAAGATGGCTTGAAAGAAACGATCAATTATTTTGACGCGCTGATTCGCAAAAACGGCATCACCGCGCAATCGCTTGCGTGAGCAAAAGCTTGAACCGTTTGCGTGGGCCAAATAGCCGTTCGCGCTCGCAAAAAATCCTGACAACATCGTGAAGAAATTGTCCGCCCATTCGGGAACAGGCCGACTTTTTATTTTTTCTGCTGCAGCCGCCGCGCTAATGCTGCTAGTCGCCCCGTTTCCAGGCAGTGCTGGCGTGCGCGGTGGCTTTCTGTTGCTATCGGCGGTCGCGCTGTTGATCGGCTTCTTCCTATATCGCCGCACAGCCAATATTGAATCGCCACGTCTGCCCTCGCTGTTGTGCATTAACGTTGCGCTGTTGTGGATTGGCAGCGTGGCGATGTTTGCAGCCTTTGGCCCTGAGCCACGCACCAGTCTCAATGCTTGGCGCGGCGACGTGCTGACGCCGACGCTGGCTTGCTGCGTTTTCTATGCGCTGACGAAAACGCGGCGCGATCTGATGAAGTTTAATCTCGCGCTGTTGGTGGGGCTGGTCGTGCTTTCAGCCATGCTGGTTCACGATCCGTTCAGACCGGAAGATCCGACCCACATGGCGTTATATGGCGGCGTCGGCAGGGCCACCATGTGGTTTACGACGCTGGCACCGCTGCTGCCGCTGGCGTGGCTGGCGCCACCCCGGTGGCGAACGATGGCGCGGCTGAGTTGCGGCATAGCGCTGGTGGCGTTACTGCTAGGCACTTGGTATAGCGGCAATCGCGCTGCTTGGGTGTCGTATGCGGCAATGCTGGTGATGGGGTCTGCCACCGCGATTCTGACCGCAAAAAGAAAAAATATTTCGTGGCGCGCGATGCTGGTGGTGATGCCACTGCTCGCCTTGCTGGGCGTCGGCTTTTATGCCAGTTCCAGCTATCGTTCCAGCGTTCATACGGGCAATCAGGAAACGCCAATTGAATTTTTACTCAAAGATAATCGCGGCGGAATCTGGCACACCGCGCGGGAAATGATTAGCGAGAAACCATGGGCGGGGCACGGATATGATCTGGATCGCGTTGGTGACGACTTTACGAAGCGTTTACGAGACACGCGGCTGCAAGGTTTCATCCGCCATGGACATAATGTGTTGCTCGACTACGCAATTCAAATGGGCGTTTTCGCTGCGATCATTCTGGCAATTTTATTCGTCGCCCTTTTCCGCGAATTTTGGCGGCTGGCGGCCGCCACCAAAAATCAGCATGATCAATTCGCACGCATTGCCGCGATTTGTGGCGTGGCGTTGGTCACCGGCGTGTTGATGCGAAACATGGTGGACGACTTTTTTTCGCGGCACATGATTCTGATTTTCGGCGCCGTCATCGGGATGTTGCTGGGCTTGGCGAATCGACACCGCGAGCCGCGCTAGCGGCCTGCCGATATTAGCGCACTCAGTTTTTCGTAAACCAGAGCGTCACGGATCTCCACCACCGAAGTGCTGGCCTCAATGTAGCAAGCGCGCGGCCCGGTGGGTGCCCATTGCGCAGGGTTCGAGTAGGTGTGCACATCTGCGAACAAGCCGACCACGCCGCCTACGCTGGTGGCCGCGAAATGCATCATGCCGCTATCAGGCAAAATAGAGGCTTTAGCGCGCATCACGATACCGATCGCCTCCTTCAACTGGCCGCGAAACGGATGCAGAAAAGGCAGTTTGGCATCAAGCACGGTCTGTGCAGCGGCGTCATCACCAGGGTAAAGCGGATTGTTTTTGGCACCTGGCGTCCAGATAAAAACCGTATCAAGCCCCTGCGTTTCCTTTGCCCACCGGGCCCAGCGCAAAATTTGTTCACACGACGGTTGGTTAGCCGCCACGCGCGCGCCCATGCCGATGAGTAAATAGCCACGCGCCGGGATACCTCTATCAGCCAGCCAGCGATCCGCAAAATCAAGCATTGACTGCGGCGGATAAAATTCCGGTGCGGGCAGCTCTGTCGGCAGTTTGATCCCCAACGGTTCGAGCAGTTTTAGCATGAGCATGCTCTCGTGCAGACTATCATCCGTCAGCACGCTATCGCTCACTTTGCGTCGAAGTTTTTCAGCGCCGGCATAAGCAATGGTGCGCTTGGCGCCCGCATGCAATGTGCGTGCAATAGCGCGATGCGATTCGTGCCCACCCGCCGCAATCGCCACCTCAAAGCCCTGCATTTTTAGCGCCGCATACGTTGTTAGCTGACGCCATGCAGCTGCGAAATCAATGTGGCGCCCGGTACGCACGCGCCCATAAATCCAACGATGATTTACACAACTATTTCCATCGGCCACCCACGCATTGTATTCATTGGCCAGCAGGTGAATTTCAGCGTCAGGAAGAGCATTGCGCAATACGCGCAGCATCGGCGTCGTGAGCAAAAGATCGCCTAGCTTTGCGCGGCTGACGATCAAGATTTTCATGTGCGTTTTTGCTGGGCTGGCTGCATCCACTCAACCCGAGAATTGCAGGCGATGCAAACTTGTATACAAGCCACCACGCGACAGCAACTCAGCGTGCGTGCCCGATTCGACGATTTCTCCGCCTTCCAACACCAGAATGCGATCCGCTTTTTCAATGGTGGAAAGGCGGTGCGCAACGACCAGCGTGGTGCGTCCCTGCATCAGCGTATCAAGCGCATTCTGCACCGCGCGTTCGGACTCGCTGTCGAGCGCAGAAGTTGCTTCATCAAGCAGCAAAATCGGCGCGTCCTTAAACAGCGCGCGAGCAATGGCCAGGCGCTGGCGTTGTCCACCCGACAGCCGGGAGCCGTTGTCGCCGATCGGCGTGTTGAGCCCCTCGGACAAGCCATCGATAAAATCGAGACAATTTGCCGCCGCCGCCGCCGCTTTTACTTTGTCTATATCGATCTTGCCGACTACGCCGTAGGCAATATTCGCCGCGACGGTGTCATTGAACAGCACGACATCCTGGCTCACCATCGCGATCTGGTTTCGCAGATCAACCAGTTTGATATTGGCAAGCGCGTGACCGTCGAGGGTAATGCTGCCGGCGCTGGGCGTGAAGAAACGCGGCAGTAAATTCACAAAGCTGGTTTTGCCGCCGCCCGAGGGGCCGACCAGCGCGATGGTTTCGCCCGCTCTAATGTTGACGTTAATATCTTTAAGCGCAAACCCGCTTTGATTTTCATATTGCAGGCTCACATGGGCAAAGTGCAGATCGCCATTTGCGCGCTGGATCGTTTCCTCGCCGGCATCAATTTCCAACGGGGCATCAATCAAGCCAAACACGCTTTCACACGCGGCGAGGCCTTTCTGAATTTGTTCGCTCACGCTGGTCAGCCCCTTGATCTGTGGCACGAGCCCGGCAGTAATGACAATGTAGGCCACGAAGCTTGAAACATCGAGGCCGGTGCCCATGGTGTTGCTGGCGGCCAAATAAACAATCAGCGCAATCGCAATCGATACGATCAATTGCGTAAACGGGGTTCCGGCCGCCGCCGCCGCACCGTGTTTCATGCTGAGCTGTCGAATCCGGTTAGCTGCCGCATCAAATCGCGACAACTCATAATTTTCCCCACCAAAAACTTTAATGACTTTATGCCCGCGAATCGATTCTTGCAGAACATCCGTGATGGCCGCTTGTGCAACCTGTGTTTCGCGACTCAAGCTGCGCAGTCGTTTGCCAAATGCGCTGATGATGAGCGCCAGGATCGGCACTGTTGCGAATGTGATCAGCGTCAGTTTCCAGCTAAGCACAAACATGGTCACCATGCCGATAATGACGGTAAAGCTGCCACGTACCAATGAAGTCAAGGCGTTCGTGGCTGCCTCTTGCAGGCCCATCACATCGTTGGTCACCTTTGACATCATGGTGCCGGTGCTGGTGCGGCTGTAAAACGGTTCGGGCAATCGAATCAGGCGATGAAACATCTGATTGCGGAAATCCAGGATAACTTTAGTGCTGACCCATTGCATCCCGTAGCCGGAGACAAAGTTGGCGAGACCACTGATAAAAAAAATCACGACAATGGCGACAGCCGCAATCCAGGCATATTGCGAGTTGCCCTGCACAAAAAGTTTTTCGAGCAACACTTTTAAAAAATATCCGAACGCACCCTGGGCAGCACCGCCTACGGCCATGGCGACCACGGCCCCGGCAAATACTGTGCGATACGGTTTGACAGCACCCAGCAGCCGCGCATAGAGAACTCGGTTTGAGGCAATTGCAATATCGGGAGTTTTGTTGTTGTCAGTCATAAGTAAATTAAATGGCGGTGATCGCTAATTTTGCAATTGACGATACAGCGATGCGTACTGTTCTGCCATATTGGCAGGGCTGAATTTTAAGGCGGTATCACGCGCGGCCACACCCATCGCGGAGGCAATATTTTTTATCGCATTCGCAATCGCGGCCGTATCCAGCGCATCGCACACATAACCATTTACGCCGTTACGTACCAACTCCGCCGCACCTGCTGCGGTGCTGGTAATAACGGGCAAACCTGCTGCCATTGCTTCAAGGCAAACTAGGCCAAACGGTTCGTAAACAGTCGGCAACACGAACACATCACTGGCCGCGTAAAACGGCCGGGTATCGGCCACGCCGCCGGTAAAAATTATCCGTTCGCGAATACCCAGCCGGGTTGCGAGCGCTTCATATTTTTTGCTTAGCTTGTCTTTTCCCACGACGAGGCCGAATATTTTTTCCGACGCCAGCGTGAGGTGGGCCAGCGCGCGAATGAATTGCGCGAGACCCTTGCGTTCAAAGCCTGAGCCGACAAACACAGCGACTTTCGCGGCGCGAGGAATGCCATATTTGCCGCGCGTGGCATCGCGCATTTCGCCGCTATTTAGCGGTGAAAATTTTTCAGTGTCGATGCCGCTGTAGATAACGTGGAGCTTCTCAGGGCTCACATCAAAGTGGCGAAGAATATCGGCTTTCACCATTTTCGAGATGCAAATCGCGGCCTTGAATTTGGGCGAAGAATACATCGCGCGCTCTGCGGCGAGCACATAACGATGATGCGGATTGATCGCGATACCAAAGCGTTTTGCGCCGCTGGAAATGCGCGCCCGTTGCCGCAGCCATTCGGCATGCACGCCATCGACCGCATGATAAATATCGCAATCGGGCAGGCGTTCGTATGATTGAATTAAATCAAATTTCTCCTGCGAGATCGTGCGCGCGACGGCGGCGTTAAATCCACTATCGCGACCGGCAGAAGTCAAATAGCGCGGGTTGACAATGCGATGCTCCATCGCCCCGGCCGCCTGCGCGGGCCATGCGCGAGTGAACAACGTGAATTTCACCGCACTGCCCTGCATGGCCGCGACCGCATCATTTAAGAAGCGCTCAGCGCCGCCGAACGGATTGTATTTGGCGCGAACCAAAGCAATATTCACGCTTCGAATCTCAATGGGTAACCAATTCAGATGCCAGCAAATCATTCAACGCCGCCAGCACCTGTGCGACCGGCAATTCAGTCAAACATTCGCTCACCTTCGAGCCGCCACAACCATCATTACCGCATGGCCGACACGTGTGGCGCGCATCCGTCGACGCAACAATGCGATGGATAACGCCCCACGGCCCCCAGTGCGCTTCGCCCGATGGCCCGAACAGTGCCACGGTCGGCGTTTGCATGGCGGCGGCCATATGCATCGGTGCGGAATCCACGCCC
>JANYGV010000262.1 GCA_025359285.1 Burkholderiales bacterium | reverse complement strand
CCAGATCGCCATGCTCGGTTTGGTGCGGAGGCGGGCTCATCGCAGACCGGGAATAGGCTGCAGGGCTTGGGCCTTGGGCACCTTGTGCGCTTTGTACACGTTGAGAACCTTGCGCATTTGAATCTTCGCGCACCGTCGATGGTTGCAATTTAGTCGTTTCAGGCGATGCGGCCGCAGGATGCAGTTTCCCTCGCAATTCAAACAGCGACCACAACTCCAGCTCGCGCAAATAATCTTCGTCAAGTCTCATATTTTACTTTTAGCGGGCAACGACTCGATACTCACGGCTTCTCGGCCGCAATATTCAGACCCAAAAACAGCGCATCTTCACGGCCACTAACGGCGGGGTAATAATCGCGCCGCAAACCAAGCTGTTTGAAACCGAAGCGTTCGTACAAACGCCTGCCAATCACGTTCGTGGGTCTGACTTCAAGGTATAGCATTTCGCAACCGATGCGCAGCGATTCTTCGACAACGAACCCCAAAAATTTCGCGCCCGCGCCGCGGCCCTGCCACGCACGCGCGATTGCGAAATTAAGCAAATGTGCCTCTTCCACCGCCACCATGATGATGGCATAACCAATTAACTGATTTTCAGCCCAACAGCCCCAGCACTCATATCCACTGAGCAAAGAATCCCGAAAATTTCCGGGCGACCATGGGAACGCATAAACATCTTTTTCAATCGTCGCCACCGCGCCAATATCGCCATCGCGAATCGCTCGATATGCAAACGCTGGCAGCGTGAATCGGGATTGCGACTCATCCAACACCGCGCTCATTGGGACACTACCAACGAGTTATTTTCTTTAATAACTATATGAGTTGTCGCCAATTTGGCCGCAGCAGTTGAACGTTCTTCGATAGTCTGGGCAACCTGATTGCGTAAATAAAGCGGAGCCGCGGATTTAGGATCGACTATGGCTTTCACGGCACCTTCGCCGTCATTTTTAGCACATTCCCACTGACGCAGCGCGATAGCAGCCACATCGCTTGCGCAGGGAAGCGCCTGACTAATTATTTTTTTAACAAACGGGTAACGCGCTGCGAGCGCCCCACATAACAGTGGCGAGTCGAAAGCACTGCCAATGCCTGTCCAATTTAACTTAGCACTCGCCAGCTCAGGGAGCTGCTGCGGTTTTACCAGCATAGGCGCAATGAGCGACCGCCAGCCGCTGGATTCTGAAGGATCGCGTTGATAGGCGGCGAGATAAATTTCGTTCATTCGCGCATCGATCGCCACCACAACGTTGTCACCTTCCCCCGCGCTGGCGCTGGGGCTTGAGCCGACGCGAAATGCCTGTTCGGCAAGGGCCATTTGTGTCTGGACAGGCAGTACCTTTTTTGCGGCACCCAACGCCAATCCCTGCGCCAATCCACATGCGATTCGCACGCCTACAAACGAACCTGGGCCTTGGCCAAAAGCAATGACATCCATATCGGCGACAACCAATTTTGCCTCAGCAAACAATTCGGCAATGGCATTAACGGCCAATTCCGCGTGGCGCTGCCCCGCATCAATCTCACGTGCTATTAAACTGCCCCCATCCATGATGGCAAGTGAGAGACGTTCCGAGGAGGTTTCGAGGGCGAAAAGCGGCATAGGCGGGAGTAATTAAGTTCGTCGCACATTATAACGTTGCCGATCAAAGCAATCTGCTGACGCGAGCATCAAATGGTCCGCGCGCCGATTTCCCGGCCATCCGGTGCGTGGAGCGTAAGACCATTCAATCACTTAGCGCACTGTGACTAGTTTATTCAAAAGACGTTCAGGCGCGTCCTGCCTTATTAACGTTGATGCGCCTATCTTTGCCTGGTCCAAACTACCCAAACTACCCGTACCTAATGCGCAACCCACTACATTACCGTGCCATCCGCGCCGCCCACGCTATAGCGCTTCGACGAGTGTGGCGAATTTGATGGTGGGCGGCGTTTGGGCATCAGTTTTTCAAAGTGTGCAAGTTCTTCCGCCGTTAACAGGGCTGCGATTTCTTTGTGGGTTGCTTCATGCAACGCCTGCATCTTGGTATGGATCGCTTCCTTGTCAGCATCCGTGGTGGCAGATCGCATTTGCTTCATTAGCGTGTGCCGTGCGTCCATGCTGTCATCCAAAATCGAGCGCAATTCGGTGGCGCGGGATTCGTCGAGATTTAGTGCTTTCACAAAATCAACCCGAGGCGGTGCGCCTGGTGGCCCATCTCCCTGCGACCTGTCCGTTTTCATCAACGACGGTGGCTGCGCAATGGCGACTTGACTCACGATGGTGACGTAAGCGATTAGTGAAGTAACGGCAATACCTAATTTACTGAAAATGAGTTTTTTTGCGGCTGTAAACATAGCTACTCCTTTCGGTAAAGCAACAAGGGGATGCGTTTTCAACGCCTGAGCTTGAAATCGCATCCCCCATGCTAACGAACCTTCTTTGCTGGCAGATATCGCAGTATTGCCAGCAAGTTTCCGGGAATTGAAATTACGTTTAATTATCTTGTCTGGGCGTTATCTGCAACGCGCCGGCCACACCGGACACAACGATTGAGTAAGTACCACCCGCGGTAAGGTCAGTGCCCGCCAAATTCAGTACGGGTGCTGCTCCAGCGCCCTGAGTTATCGTCACTGGCGTACCGACGCCACCCACTACTTCAAAATAATTTGAAGCGCTGCGAATAGGCACAGTGGGCGTGACCGCTGTGAATGATAAGGCAAGGGACAAATCAGGTACCGTTGAGGCGTTTACCAAACGAATGCGTACCTTGCCGGAAGTGGCAGGCAGTACTTTGTCCGCAATCAGAAATACGCTGGAAGGGCCGGAGGTATTCGCGGCTAAAAACGTGGAGTAATCGCTGGCACCATCCAAAGTAGAGCTCAACGTATACACCTTGGTAGCGTCAGAAGTATCCACATACGATATGGTCTGCGCGCCGCTGCTGGCCAACGAATATGTCGAAATTCCGCCAAACGGAACGTTGGTAAATATGCGATTGCCACCGATGCTCACGTTGACCGTGCTGGCACCAGGCTGCGAGTTTGCGGCACGTACCCGTGTGACCGGGCTGGTGAGAAATTCGGGGGCTGAATCATCGTCCTGCGCCAACCAAAATGCACTCGGCAGTTGACCAGAGCCGATGTTATAAAGCCCCAAGTTGTAGTATTTCTGGCTGCCTAGCGCGCGTGCAGGCAACTGAAACAACACATTTTTTGAATTTGGCGCGGTCAGCGTGATGGTGTACGTACCTGCCGTCAACTCATAAGTCGTGGCAGCGGTGCTTTTAACCACCGGCTCCACCGTTAAATAATCTGACACGCCAGGCGTGACATAAAAGTCATAGGTGCCCAGTCCAACCGCCGTATTTACCAAACGAATGCGGGTATTCCCGCTGCTGCTGTTAGAAATATCGTTATTAAGCAGAATTGAGCCTAGGCTTGATGCCCCGCCAAAGACAACATAAAGCTGTTTTTGCTGTGACAGGGTGGATACCGTCTGATCTAGTATTACGCCACCTGCGTTGGAAACGCGAAGCCGACGCGAGCCGGGGCTTATTTCCTTGAGGGCAGTGGACGATTTAAACGCAATATTGGACTGAAAACTAGTCGAATCTGTATCCACCAATACGCTAATGGGGCCGGACTCAACGGTGAGATTCAAAATCCGAAGTTGCGCATTATTCACGCTCTTATTTGACCCGCAACCCGCCAGCGCCAGAACCGTGAAAAAAGCAATAATGGCGAAAGCGAGATTCGCTACTGCAAATGTGGGCGCTGCCACGTTGCCACGCCATTGTCGAAAAGCTGATTGCAAACCCATACATTTACCCCAGGCAAAATAAGAAGAACTCAAATTTTAACAGAACTGGGTTTCAGCGATGTAAGCAAACATTGCTGAACCATTGCTGTGAGTCCCACTACCCTCACAGCAACAATTCGGCAATGATTTATAGCCCGTAAATCGTTATTTTGAGGCTATGGAACCTGAAACGATTGTGGTCGTGAACGATGATCGTAAGATTCGCTCGCTGCTGCAACGCGCCGCCCGTAATAGGCGACGCTGATCTGGTGTTAAAAATGCGCGAGATTGCGCCCGATATTGTCCAGATGATGTACCAAGAAAAAAGCCATTGGACGACGGGCGGCCCGAATCAGCGCTACGGCATTGAGGCGTGGACCAGACTCGGCGGCCCGGAAGTTGTTAGCGGAAGGACTTCCGACGGCGCAGTTCGCTATCTGAAAACGGTGGTCGATCAACCCGAAGACGAGCATCGCCCGCTTGGCATATTTCCGCTTTATGAGCTGCTTTTGCGCGGCGCCATTGGCGCGCTGCTGGCGCTGTTGATTACCGGCTGGATCGCAAAACCGCTGGCCCGCCTAACAGCGGCAGCGGATGATACGCTTCCCACCAGCGCTTCCCACCAGCGCTTTCCACCAGCGCTGCCCATCCGCGCGACCCTAAAGTAGGCGGACGGCCCGTCCAGGTTCATCAAGCGCCTGCGGAGATTGCCCACGCGTTGAGCGCGCTTGAGCGCTTGCGTGGGCGCATTGGCAGCATGGTGATTGTACGAACCACGATGCTGACCGCGTTGGCGCACGATCTGCGCTCCCTATTACGCGTCTGATGCTGCGGTTGGAAATGTCGAACGACCAACGTCTGCGCGAGGATGCCATGCGCGATCTGACCAAGATGCAAACGCTGATTGCGCGCACGCTGGATTTTTTACAGAGCGCAGAGCCAAGCCAGCACATCAATCATGTCGATTTGCGCAGCGCCATCGACGCGGCGCTCGCCAGCCTGGGCGCTAATTCGGTGTCGAATACGGTGATACAAATTGATGACAACATTAAGCCAGCCCAGGTTAGGGCCAGTGCATGGGGGCTGGAACGAATGTTCGCAAACGTATTGGATCACGCGCTGAAATACGGCGGCCATGCGCACGTTCACATCAGCCGTGACAATAACCACGCAAACGTAACGATTACCGATGGCGGCCATGCCGTGCCTGAGGAAGCGCTCCACCGATTGAACGAGCCGTTTTATCGCATAGACGCCGCGCGTAATCCGGATCAGGGCGGTGCCGGATTAGGCATGTCAATTGTCGATAATCTGGTTCGCGCGAATGGTGGCGTATGGTGGCGAATGGCGGCGAATGGCGGCTAATGGCGGCGAACGGCGGCAAATGGTCAATCGCCAACGGTGCATCGGCCTTAGCACCGGCCTTAGCATCGGCCTTAGCGTCGGCCTTAGCGTCCGCTGATGGCAATGCTGAAAATGGCGCAGCGGGACTGGTCGTGGGAATTTGTTTACCGCTTGCCACAAATTCCATCCCGCCCGATTAAGCCAATCCCGACGCGGCGGCGCTAAGCTGGCATACAGTGTTACCACCAGTGTCATCACGATGGTTTAGCCGATGTCGGGATTTGCGGGCTGATTTCGTTTGGACAATTAAGGTGCTAAGCGCACAGCGAATCATTTTACGAACGTTTATTTTAAACACAAGCACGGGTGCGCCGTTCCAGCTTGTTTTGCTCTGAAATGCCCGCCAATATTGGCCCTCTTATAAGAGCTCGCTATAAACGAGATTCGTTTTATCGAGCCTCGCCGCTTCATCATCAATCGAAAGCAACCCATGCCTAAAGTAATCGTGTTTCTGGCAGACGGCACCTGGAACGGTATCGGCGTTGACAGTGACCGCGACGGCGTCCCGGAAGCGACCAATGTGTTGAAGCTTTATCACAACCTCGCCGGTGATGAAAGCATCGATTCTTTTTCGCTGGACAATGAAAGCGAGCGCGTCGCGATGGATGCTGATCGCCATATTTTGCAAATTGCGAAATATCTTCACGGCGTCGGCGATTCTGATAACCCGCTAGGCAAGATATTGGGCGGGGCATTCGGAGCCGGTGTGATTTCAAGAATTGTCCGCGGCTACACCTTTATTTCACGCAATTACACGCCGGGTGATCGCATCATCATCACCGGCTTTAGTCGTGGCGCTTACACGGCGCGCGCGCTGGGCGGCATGATCGCAAAGGATGGTTTGTTGGATTACAAAGCGCTCAACATCACAACCAAAGAAGAGGCTTATCAATACGGGCTTTATGTTTGGGCAAGTTATCGTGAAAACCGCGTGGAGTCACTCGCGCAGCGGGCCATCAATCTGGTTTGGAAAAAGATCATCGGTCTCGCGTCGCCCGTGCACACCGAACAAATGATTCGTGACGTGCCGATTCACGCGATTGGCGTCTGGGACACCGTGGGCGCGATGGGCATTCCCGTTTACAGCAATGAATCTGATAGCAACAGCTCGCGCATGGATTTATTTCGTTTTGCCGATACCGATTTAAGCGACAAGGTCGCCCACGGTTTTCATGCGCTCGCGATTGACGAGCACCGCATAGACTTCGAACCGACGCCGTGGACACCGCGTGCCGGTATTGACCAAGCCTGGTTTATAGGTGCCCATGCCGATGTGGGCGGCGGTTATGACGAATCTGACTTATCCGATTTTGGCCTGCAATGGATGTCAAACAAGCTCGCCACGCATGGCGATGGATTGCTGTTTAAAGATCCGTTGCCGATTCTGCCAAGCGGAAATTTTGCAGGCGATATTCACGATTCCTGGAATGCCCTGCCCTACAAACTGCAACCGCGTGTGAACCGCACTATTCCGGCAGACGCGGATGTACACATCTCGGTAAAAATGCGCCGTGAGCGCGCGGACTTGAGCTATCAACCCGCGGGGCTGAATACATGGACCGGACAATACGTCGAATAACGATGAGGGCCGAGTAGCACTGAGCAGCACTAAGCAGCACTGAAAGCGCCGAGAAAATGCAAAATAGGCGCAGACTGCTTTTAACCTGAGTCGCAAATTTTCGGAGAGGCGAGGATGCAAAGTGCCAAACCAGAAGTCGGTAACCCAATAGCCATCAATATGTTGGAGACCAAGCCCGTCGCCATTATTGCCATTCACGGCGTGGGCGACCAGGCGCCTTGCGAAACGGCACGCAACTTAGTGCAGCTATTGCTGCGCATCGAAACTTCTCACGAAACTGTTAGCGTCGATACTGGCAAACCGGCCGCCAAAACGATTGCCGACGCTGGCGACAATCCGTCCAACAATGGCGTAGACGCCGCAGCGGCCACTCATTCGCGGTATTCAAGTTTTGAAGAGCACAGCATCGTGCTGCCAGTGTCACCGATAAAAACCGAGTTAGGAATCGCGCCGCCTGAATGTAACAAGCCATCACGTAACAAACCACCAGACAGCAAGCCATCAATGATGAGTTCAAGCTCGGAATTTTTACGCGCTCAGGTGACGATTATAGAGAGGGCTTCCGGCACCGCCACCATTGATACCGATTTCACACGCTCGCTGGTCAACGAATACGATGCCCAACAAGACGCGCACGGTTATCAAACACTGATGCTGGAAGGCGCGCGCATACAGGCGGGTAAGCCCGACCAGCCGGTTCACGTCTATGAAATGTATTGGGGCGATCTATCGCGATTGGGCAGCGGTGTGCTGGCCGTGCTGGGCGAAATGTACCAGCTACTTTTGCACGCGGGCTCCATCGCCCGCACAACCGCCGATATGCAGTGGTTTACCGCTAAAAATAACCAGGTTCCCGCTCTCTTGCTGACACCGCTCGGCTGGTTTCGATGGGTCATTGGCAGCACGATTTGGCTGTCCACGGTGCCGTTGGTCGCCGTGAATTTCGTGTTGGTCGCCATCGCCACTACGTTGATCCCGCTGACCATTCCGTTCATTGCCAACAGTGCTTTCGCGACCATCGCAGGGACCATCATGGCCGGCTTGGCGTCAGTCGGCTTGTTTGTCGTGTTGAAAATTTACGATGCGCGTCGTCCCGGCGCATTGTTTTGGGGGCTGGCGGTTGCCGTGTTCGCGGCCGTCATTGGATTTAGGCGAATAACATCGGGCGACGACTATCGGGCAACGGTACTGGGTGTTGCCGAAATTATTTTTCACCTGTTGTGGCCTCTGGCGTTGATGATTATCGGGTTGATCGTGTTGGCAATACCGCTAGCTGCTGTCTGTGTGGCACTGAAAGCACGGGCAGGCGAGTACGCTGCCTCGATCCCGCGCAGCACTATCACCATCATCACCGCCACAATCGTGCCGCTATCGTTGTCATGCGTAATCACCGTGCTGTTATGGTCAGGCTCAATTTTATTTTTAAAGAGCGCGCTGAATGCAAAAGTGGCTTACATCTCTGTAATGCCCGCTTGGGTGAGTGGGCTTTCCTATTCTTTACAGATTAGCAAATGGCCGCCGCAAGTATTGGGCGATGGCGTAGTCGATGCGTCACAAACCGCTTTCGTTGATTACCTGCTATCGCATGCAGGCAGTGAAACATTCAATTGGATGATCATCGGCATGGCGGCAGCACTTGCGCTGCTGGTGATGGGCACACTAACGTCGATCAAAGATGAAATATGGGCCACAAACCCGCCCTCGCCGGGCAACGCGGACAGTTCAGCGCGAGCAGCCAAGCGAATGGCATTGGGCGGTAAATGGCTAAACGCAGGATTGACGTGGGTAGCGCTGCTGGCATTATTGGTTCTGATGAGCTTTGGCGCGGCGGCAATGCTGATTCCGATTTTTGGCCAATGCAGCATAAATTACGACAGCTTTTGGTGTCGTAACGATATCGTTAAATATTTAGGCTGGGCGTTCACGGGCTCATCCGCCGGTCTGCTGGCGCTTGCCAAAGCTTACACCCGTGGCATTGGGGCGTTACGGCCTGGTCTCGATCTGGCGCTGGATGTCGATAACTGGCTACGCGAACGCCCGAAGAAATCCAATCCGCGCGCACGAATTTTGAGCCGCTATCTGGCGCTGCTCAAACATCTTAGTGATCAAGGTTACGAAAAAATCGTCATTGTCGCGCACAGTCAGGGCACGGTGATCACAGCCGACCTGCTGCGGCTGTTGAAAACAATGAATTGGCCGCATCAACTCAACATTCGTTTATTCACCCTGGGCTGCCCTTTGCGGCAACTTTATGCGGAACGGTTCCCGGATTTACATGGCTGGGTGACAAGCGCTGGCGGGCCTGAGCCGAATAAATTGCACGGCGTCACTTATTGGCTTAACGGCTACCGCAGCGGCGACTATGTGGGGCGGGCATTGTGGGCAGACTTGATTGCCCATCCGCGATTTGAATCAGGTCCCGCGCCGCAGGATTTTTTGTCAACTGCTTTGCAGGCAAAAAAAATGTTCGGTGAATTCAGCGTTGGCGCCGGGGCGCACACCCATTACTTTGACTTCACTGCGCCAGATGTAGCGACTGCGATCGATTTACTCGTTGCAGATTAAACATTAAATTGCTGTCGCAGCCGCCTTCGCTGAAGCGAGCTGGCGACCGATATGGGGCGCTGTCACCACGATGGTTTCCATTTTGTAGAGCGCAATACGCTGAGCCGTGACCACGATAGTTTCCATTTTCTGAACCGCAGGTTGTAACGAATTATGCTTTGTTGTTTTAGCGACACTACTGCCGATTGAAGCGACTGCAAACGTGAACATCGCGGCGAGTAAAAGACCGGTGGCTACATTGTCTTTGACATTGGTTTTAAATTCGGTTTTCATGATTTTTTCCAGTTAATTTGTGTGTGGGTTACGCTAGATTGTTGCGTTTCGGTTACGGTGTTCTTTGCTGATGTTGTAACTTTAGTCAGACGCCACCACACGCTCAATTGGATTGCGATGAAATGCACAAATCGTGGCGCGGGTTGTTAAAAATCGGGCTCAAGCGTGGCAACAAGCACAGTCAGCCTGCTACTGTTCACATGACGTAACGGCTGCAAGCGGCTAAAGGCCTGGATTGGGCTTGGATTGGTGATGGCACTTTGCCGCCGTTGCTGCACATGGCCTGAAGTCTCCGCACTACCTTCCGACAACATCCACAAGTGCACTCACGTTGTCGCGAAATGCCATTTATTGAAACTGCTCTGCCAGACGCCGAAGCATGGATTCGCCATTTCGAGCGAGCGGGATTACCCGTGCTCGCGCGTACCAGCGACGCGCTCGGCGAATTGCGAAACGACATGGATAATGTCGCGCCCCGACCTATTTCGCGCTGCGTGATTACAGATCCACTCATGTCGCTCAAGGTGTTGATTTGGGCAGGCAAGCGGCTTGCACAAAGCATGCAAGCTAACCGGGCAAGCGAACCGATCTGAATTTGCACGCGATTGGGCGAGTCATCGC
>JANYGV010000247.1 GCA_025359285.1 Burkholderiales bacterium | reverse complement strand
CTGGCGACCGCGAAGCCGTATCGCGAATGGGTCGAGAAAGCACGGATCCGTCTGGATCAATTGCCAGAGTCCGCACCGGCGGAAAAGTCGAAAGTGCCGCTGCTGGATTTGCAGCAGGCATTCGGCTATACGCAGGAAGATTTGAAAGTTATTTTAGCGGCGATGGCGAAGAACGGGATCGAGGCCACCGGCTCGATGGGCAACGATTCGCCGCTCGCCGTAATGTCGAACAAGCCGCGCAATTTGTATCACTATTTCAAACAATTATTCGCGCAAGTAACCAATCCGCCGATTGATCCGATTCGCGAAGAATTAGTGATGTCGACCGCGATCACGATTGGCCCGCGCCCGAATCTGCTAGACATTCATCACACCGACCCGGGCTATTGGCTGGAAGTGCCGCAGCCGGTATTGACCGCCGAAGATATGGAAAAAATTCGCCATATCGAGATGTTTACGGGCGGCTATTTCAAGAGTCACGAATTGCACATCACCTACCCTGCCGCATGGGGCACCGAGGGCATTGAGGCCGCGTTGGCATCGCTGTGCGCGCATGCTGAAGACGCCCTCCACAATGGCTATAACCTGCTGATCGTGACCGACCGCAGTGTGGATGCAGAAAATGTAGCGATCCCGGCCCTGTTGGCCGTCGGTGCGATTCATCAACATCTGGTACGCAAAGGCCTGCGCACCTCGACAGGTCTAGTGGTTGAGACCGGCTCGGCGCGCGAGGTGCATCATTTTGCGCTATTGGGCGGCTATGGTGCGGCGGCAGTACATCCTTATTTGGCGCTCGAAACATTGCACAATATGCAAGATTATTTAGGTGACTATGAACGGAAAGATGCCGAGAAAAATTACATCAAGGCGATTTCCAAAGGCTTGTTAAAAGTGATGTCGAAGATGGGTATTTCGACTTATCAAAGCTATTGCGGTGCACAGATTTTTGAGGCGGTCGGATTGTCGACCGAATTCATTAACAAGCATTTCACCGGCACCTCATCCAGCGTGGAAGGCATTGGCATTTTTGAAATCGCGGAAGAGGCGATGACCACGCATCGCAAAGCGTTCAGCGACGATCCAGTATTGCGCACGCAGCTGGATGCCGGCGGCGAATACGCCTACCGCACGCGCGGCGAAGAGCATATGTGGACGCCAGAAGTCATTACCAAGCTTCAGCATTCCACTAAAACCAATTCGTATACGACCTATAAGGAATACGCGAAGCTGATCAACGATCAAACCAAACGCCACATGACATTGCGCGGATTGTTTGAGATCAAATCGCTCGGCGCGCCGGTGCCGCTGGATGAGGTGGAACCCGCAAAGGAAATCGTGAAACGTTTTGCAACCGGCGCGATGTCGCTCGGCTCAATTTCTACCGAGGCGCACGCCACGCTGGCGGTGGCGATGAACCGCATCGGTGGCAAGTCAAACACGGGTGAAGGCGGCGAAGATCCGCGCCGGTTTGTGGCGATCCAAAAATCAGGCGAGACATTCAAAACCAAGCTGGGCGATGCGGCGCTAAACGATACGCCATTACTGGTCGGCGACTCGATGCGCTCGAAAATCAAGCAGGTAGCCTCCGGCCGGTTTGGGGTGACAGCAGAATATTTGAATTCCGCCGATCAGATTCAAATCAAGATGGCGCAAGGTGCCAAGCCAGGTGAAGGCGGGCAATTGCCGGGCCACAAAATATCGGAATATATTGGCGCGCTTCGTTACTCGACACCGGGGGTCGAGCTGATCTCGCCACCGCCGCATCATGATATTTATTCCATCGAAGATTTGGCGCAGCTGATTCATGATCTGAAAAACTGCAATTCTTCCGCCTCGATTTCGGTAAAGCTGGTGTCGGAAGTCGGCGTCGGCACGATCGCGGCAGGCGTGGCGAAAGCAAAGGCCGATCATGTAACGATCGCGGGCCACGACGGCGGCACAGGAGCCGCACCGATTTCCTCGGTCAAACACTGCGGCACACCGTGGGAATTGGGCTTGGCTGAAACACAGCAAACGCTGGTGATGAACCGCCTGCGCGGCCGCATCGCGGTGCAGGTGGATGGACAAATGAAAACCGGCCGCGACGTGTTGATTGGCGCGCTGCTGGGGGCGGACGAATTCGGCTTTGCCACGGCCCCGTTGGTGGTCGAAGGCTGCATCATGATGCGCAAATGCCATCTGAATACCTGCCCCGTTGGCGTGGCCACGCAAGACCCGGCACTGCGCGCAAAATTTACCGGCCAGCCGGAACACGTCGTCAATTATTTTTTCTTCGTGGCCGAAGAAGTGCGCGAGCTGATGGCATCAATGGGCGTTCGCACCTTCAACGAATTAGTCGGTCGCGCCGATTTGCTCGATACGCGCGGCGGCGTGGATCACTGGAAATTGAAAGGACTCGATTTCTCGAAAATTTTCCACTTGCCGAAAATGCCGGCAGAAGTTGCGCGTCATCATTGCGAGACGCAGGATCATGGTCTTGACGGCGCACTCGATAATGCGCTGATTGCCTCTGCAGGTACGGCGCTGGAAAAAAAGCAGCGCGTGGTGATTGCCGAAAATATTCGTAACGCCAATCGCACGGTCGGCGCGATGCTGTCGGGTGAGGTCGCAAAACGATACGGCAATGCAGGATTGCCGGACGATACGATTCATGTCGATTTAACAGGAACGGCGGGCCAAAGTTTTGGGGCTTTCCTGGCTCACGGTATTACGCTGAACTTGACCGGTCAGGCCAATGATTACGTCGGCAAAGGCTTGAGCGGGGGCCGCATTATCGTCAAGCCTAGCCAAGCTTTCCGAGGCGACCCGCTGGAAAACATCATCGTCGGCAATACCGTGATGTACGGTGCCACGTCCGGCGAAGCGTATTTCAGTGGCGTGGCGGGCGAGCGGTTCTGCGTGCGAAATTCTGGCGCGTCAGCAGTGGTCGAAGGTACGGGCGATCATGGCTGCGAATACATGACCGGCGGCACGGTGGTCGTGCTCGGTGTGACGGGCCGTAATTTCGGCGCGGGCATGTCGGGCGGCGTAGCGTATGTGTTGGATGAGGATGGGCTGTTGGCCCGGCGCTGCAACATGGCGATGGTGGAATTGGAAGCGCTGACCGATGCGCCATCCACCACGGCGCACAAGGGCATGGCTGATACGATGTTGCTGAAATCGCTGATCGATACTCACGCCAAATTAACCGGTAGTGAACGCGCCAAAACGATCCTCGCAAATTGGGCGGTGTGGGCACCCAAATTTGTGAAAGTGATGCCGACGGAATATAAGCGCGCATTAGCTGAATTGGCGGCTAAAAAAGCGGCTACAGCGGCTATAGCGATTAAACGAAAAGAGGCAGCATAAGATGGGTAAGGCAACCGGTTTTCTCGAATTTGAACGCTTGAGCGAGGCCTCGATTCCGCCCGCGGAACGGGTAAAAAATTTCAAAGAGTTTGTGCTGCACCTGACTGACGCCGAAGCTAAAACACAGGGCGCACGCTGTATGGATTGCGGCATTCCGTTTTGCCAATCCGGCTGCCCGGTGAACAATATCATTCCTGATTTTAACGATCTCGTGTTTCGTCAAAATTGGCGTGAAGCGCTGGATACCTTGCACTCGACGAATAACTTTCCGGAGTTCACCGGCCGCGTGTGCCCGGCGCCTTGCGAGGCCGCGTGTACGCTAAACATCAACAACGACGCGGTGGGCATTAAATCGATTGAGCACGCGATCATCGACAAGGGCTGGGAGCAAGGCTGGGTGGTGCCGCAGCCGCCCGCACACAAGACCGGCAAGCGCGTGGCCGTGGTCGGCTCAGGGCCGGCGGGCATGGCCGCCGCGCAGCAGTTGGCGCGGGTCGGGCACGATGTAATCGTGTTTGAAAAATCAGATCGCATTGGCGGCCTGCTGCGTTATGGCATTCCCGATTTCAAGATGGAAAAATCGCATATTGACCGCCGCGTGGCGCAAATGGAAGCCGAAGGCGTCAAATTCCGTGTGAGCCAGAATATTGGCGGCAGCGATGCAAACAGCACGCCCGCATCAGCACTGGTCGCCGATTTTGACGCGGTGATTTTGAGTGGCGGCGCGGAATGGCCACGCGATTTACCGGTGCCGGGTCGCGACCTTTCCGGCATCCATTTTGCGATGGATTTTTTGCCCTCACAAAATAAAATTGTGGCGGGCGATAAAGTGTCGCAGCAGATTATGGCGACCGCAAAACATGTGGTGGTCATTGGCGGCGGCGATACCGGCAGCGATTGCGTGGGCACCTCCAACCGCCACGGCGCGGCGAGTATTACGCAATTTGAACTGTTGCCGCAGCCGCCCGAACAGGAAAACAAACCCTTGGTATGGCCGTACTGGCCCGTGAAGTTGCGCACTTCGTCATCACACGAAGAAGGCTGTGAGCGCGACTGGTCAGTGGCGACCAAAAAATTCGTCGGCAGTGATGGCAAAGTGGAAAAATTGGTCGCGGTAAAAGTCGAATGGAAGGATGGGAA
>JANYGV010000245.1 GCA_025359285.1 Burkholderiales bacterium | reverse complement strand
CCAGCCACCGCTCCACCCCCAGACGGTAAATCAGCGCCCACGCCGCCTGCCGCTGACAAAGCCAAACCCATGCCGATGAATATGCCGATGCCGAGCGGTCATGGTGATCACGGCAAACTAAGCCAGCCGAAATAGAGGCCCACCATGAACTTAAAACTTATTCGTCGGATAATGCTGATTAATGCGGTGGTCGCGGCGTTGTTGCTGGCGCTGGCGGGCTGCGCATCGTTTACGCCTGACGGCGGTTTTAGCAGCATCGAGCAGGCGACCAAAGAGCGCATCGGCAAAGATCTGAAATGGGCACGCGGCACTACCAACACTAACTCGAACACGGGGCAGGATGCCATCACGGAACGTGTCCGCGACCTGCTTAAAAACCCGTTATCGGCAGATGACGCCGTACAAATCGCGTTACTCAATAACCGTGGCCTACAAGCCTCGTTTTATGATTTGGGGATTTCTGAAGCCGATCTGGTCGAGGCCGGGCGTTTATCTAACCCGCATTTCTCGCTGCGCCGCGCTAACGCAGGCGACGAATACACGATCGAGCAAACACTGACCATTAATCTGCTGTCATGGCTGACGATTCCGCTTAAAACAGAAATGGAAAAGCGTCGTTTTGAGCAAACGCAACGCATGGTGTCAATGGAGGTCTTACGACTCGCTGCTGAGACCCGCAAAGCTTACATCCTCGCGGTTTCAGCCGAAGAAAATGTACGTTATATGAACAAGGTTAAGACAGTAGCTGAATCCAGCGCAGAGCTGGCCAGGCGCATGGCGAGCGTAGGCAATTTCAACAAGCTATCGCAAGCGCGTGAGCAAGGCTTTTACGCTGATGCGGCGCTAAATCATGCCAGAGCAGCGCAGAATCAAGTCGGCGCACGCGAACGGCTAATTCGGCTGCTAGGCTTGTCGGGGGAGGACATCAATTTCAAGCTACCTGAGCGGCTGCCCGATTTGCCCAACGCGCCAGATGATTTGCCTAATGTGGAGCAGGTGGCGTTGGCGCAACGCCTTGATGTGCAGGCAATGCGTTTGGGCACGGAATCGCTGGCAAAAAATTTGGGCCTTTCAAAAGCCACGCGCTTTATTAACGTTCTGGAAATCGGCCCGACCCGAATATTGGAAGGGCCTAAATCAAATCCGTATAAAAAAGGGTTTGAGGTGAGCTTGGAAATTCCGTTGTTCGATTGGGGATCGGCCAAAGTAGCAAAGTCAGAATCGCTATACATGCAGTCGGTCAATCGCCTCGCTGAAGCGGCCATCAATGCACGCTCGGAAGTTCGCGAATCCTATCTGGGTTATCGCGTGACCTATGACATTGCCAAACACTATCGCGATGAAGTGGTGCCGATTCGTAAACGTATCGCAGATGAGAATTTGCTTCGCTATAACGGCATGCTGATTGGCGTATTTGATTTATTGGCCGACGCGCGCGCCCAAATTACCAGCGTGAACGGCTATATCGACGCGCTGCGAGATTTTTGGCTGGCGAAAGCAGATCTCGATATGGCGATGATTGGTAAACCAAGCATGACCGCTACAAACACAACATCCATGATGGCGTCTGACGCGTCGGCTGGCCATTAAAAAAGGATAAAAAATGATTTCAAGAAGAGATTTTTTCAAAAACGCGGGCATCGCGGGTGCCGCGGTTGCCGCATCATCGGTCAGTCGCGTCGCGATGGCGGCATTGCCTGAGCCGGTCATTCAGACCAAGGCGGACACCATGCCGCCGCTGGTGCCCGCCAATGGTCGCCACTACAATGCGGTGGTGACATTAAACGGATGGACCTTGCCCTGGCGCATGAACAATGGCGTGAAGGAATTTCATCTGGTGGCAGAGCCGGTGGTGCGCGATATGTGTGAGGGATTTAAGGCGCATTTGTGGGGCTACAACGGCCAAAGTCCTGGTCCCACTATCGAGGTGGTCGAAGGCGACCGAGTGCGCATATTTGTGACCAATAAGCTGCCCGAACATACATCGGTGCATTGGCATGGTCAGCGTTTGCCGAACGGTATGGACGGCGTTACCGGGCTCAATCAACCTGCGATTCAACCGGGTAAAACGTTTGTTTATGAATTTGTCGCACGCCGCCCCGGCACGTTTATGTATCACCCACATGCCGATGAAATGACGCAAATGGCGATGGGCATGATGGGTTTTTGGGTGACGCATCCCAAAACCAGGCATCCGCTGATTGAAGAGGTAGACCGCGATTTTGTTTTTTTGCTGAACGCCTATGACGTCGATCCGGGCAGCTATACGCCCAAAATTATGACGATGCTGGATTTTAATTTATGGTCGTGGAACAGCCGTGTGTTTCCCGGGATTGACCCGCTGGTGGTGCGACAAAACGACAAGGTAAGAATCCGCATTGGCAATTTGACCATGACCAATCACCCGATCCATTTGCATGGCCATGAGTTTACTGTGACCGGCACCGATGGTGGTGCCACGCCCAAGGCGGGTCGTTGGCCGGAAGTCACCACCGACGTGGCCGTCGGGCAGATGCGGCAGATTGAATTTGTGGCGAATGAAGAAGGCGACTGGGCATTTCATTGCCACAAAGCGCATCACACCATGAACGCAATGGGCCATGAGGTGCCAACCATGATTGGCGTCGATCATCGTGCCGTCGTCAAACAAATCACCTCGCTGGTGCCGGAATATATGGTGATGGGTGAGCGCGGTATGTCGGATATGACCGAAATGGAAATGCCGCTGCCCGATAACACCGCACCGATGATGACCGGCGAAGGGCCCTATGAATCGGTGGCAATGGGCGGCATGTTCTCGATGCTCAAAGTACGACGCGATCAAAAAGCGGGCGACTACAAAGATCCTGGCTGGTACAAACAGCCGCCGGGCACGCAGGCCTATGAATGGACCGGTAGTTTGGCCGAACCTGCGAGGTTCAAAGCAGAGGGTCGCGCCTCGATGCCGCGCACCGATAAAGGTAATGAAGTCGAAGTGCAAATTCGTAAGCCGATGGGAAATATGGGGCACATGGGACATTAGAGATTCTAGGAATGTGAGGGAAATGTGGGATCGCAGGATCGTCACGACGAACCACAGTTCTACGCATGAGTTGTCACGGTTAAACGTGAATGATGGCCACCGTAGTTTTATAAAATTAACGACTATTAATTGGAGATTTAAAATGATGAAAACGACGCTTGCTGTGCTATCAACGAGTTTCCTAATCGGCGCATCATCGCTGGTATTTGCAGATACAGCAATGAAACCCGCAGCGCAGCCAACCGCATCGGGCGGCGCAGATAAAAAAGTAATGGCTGAGGGTGAGATTAAAAAAGTCGATAAGGAAACTGGCAAAGTGACGATCAAACACGGCGAAATAAAAAATCTCGACATGCCCGGTATGACGATGGTGTTTCGCGTAAAGGATTCCGCCATGTTGGACAAAGTCAAGGCCGGTGACAAGGTCAATTTCTCGGCCGATAAAATTAACGGTAACATCACGGTCACCGAAATTGAGCCTATAAAATAGCAAGTCGTGGTCAGTAACGCCATTCGATAAACCGAGCGAGGCTTCGAGAAAGTTTTTCAGAGCCTCGCTAGCTGGCTTCAATAAACGCGTGAAAAAAATACAGTCTGCGGGTGCAGCTTGGAAGGTTATCATTACGCCAATTCCGAAAAGTCGCGGAATTCATCGCCTGTGTAAATGCCGAAAGCCTGAGAGTCTGGCAACGTCACACACGATTGGGGTAACGACTATTAGAGAATTGGTGTGCCTCCCGCTTCGGAGTTGTTTTAGCCGTTTATTGGCCGCTGCTGTTACCAAAGATCTTTGCCTTGACCGATGAGGCTGTCTATTGTCTCCGTTATGTTCAAATCACTTCGCCCACGAAAGGGTTCAATATGAAAGTGTTTTTCGCCGTTGCATTTCTGCTGGTTTCTGCTGCTCCCGTGGTGTCGTCCGCTGCAGACCATGCCAAATTACCCAAAGAGTTTTGGGTAGAAATCAAGCCCGGAAAAGCTCATGAAGAATGTGTTGAGTTGAAGAAGGATGCTGAAATCACCTATCGATTCAAAGCGTCACAACCCGTGCCTTTCAATATTCATTTCCATACCGGAAAAGGCAAGGAGGCCAAGGTCGAGTACGGTGTCAAACTTGATGCGATTGACGCGAAAGAGGATGTATTTCGTCCCTCCATCGACGAGCATTATTGTTGGATGTGGACCAACAAGACCACGCAGTCGGTGACGCTATCTGGCGAAATTAAGACCAAATAATATTTAACGTGCCATTAGCCTGGCGAATCGGCGCTAACAATATGGCACGCCGACTGGCGGCGCGTTCCGGGCATTTATGCTCGAAAAGCCTCGCCAATGCTGGGGTTTTCACTTCATCTGACCAGACCTTTTATAGTCAGAGCCTCGCGCACTAAAGTTTATTTGTTTCTATCTTGCAGAATCAAATGGCGAGAAGAATCTACGATTGCATTTATTTAGCCACTCTAAACGTGAGATTAATTCGACTGTTGCCGAGTAGCGGGTGATGCCCCGGTTTCAAGGGGCGCACGCCATGAAACAGTAATCGCGCGGCGCCGCCGAACACAATCGCGTCGCCATGATTGAGCGCAATAGACTGGGTGCGCGCATTGCGTCCAGTTGTTGAGCTCAAGCCACCGATGATGAACTGCGCGGGCAGTCCTAGTGACAGCGACACAATCGGTTGCGAAAAATCTTTTTCGTCGCGGTCTTGATGCAGCCCCATTTGCGCGCCGGGCAGATAACGATTGATGAGACAGGCGTCGGGCAAAAAACGGGGGTAGCCCGCT
>JANYGV010000235.1 GCA_025359285.1 Burkholderiales bacterium | reverse complement strand
TAATGGTGCCGCGTCCAGAATGGCAATCAGTTTATTGCGTGCCTCCAGATTCTCTTGCCGCGCAACTTTGAGTTTTGCCAAATGCGCGGCAACGGGGGTGTAAGCAATCTTGAGCGCGCTGTCAAAACGCTGCCACAGTGAGCGACTGGTTGCGCCGCCCAAACGATCACATTCTTTCCAACGCTCACGCAGATTTTCGATTGCATCGGCGTGCTGTTTGATCGAAATTTTTGGCGGCCTGGGCGGACGTTTTTCTTTTGGCGCAATGGGGCTAATGAAGCTGGAGGTGTTTGCTTCCATCGACACTCCAGGCTCTTCGGCAATAGCTGCAGCAAGGGCAACCTCATTCGTTTCGCTGGCTGCTGATGAGTTTTCAGTCGTGGCTTGCGGTGCGGCGGCGGCATCTACGGCGTCTGCGGTATTTGCAGAATTTGCAGTATTTGCTGCACCTGCCACATTTGCTGCATCTGCCACGGCCGCCGCATTCGCCACATCTGCTATCTCTACGATCGCCATCACCCCAGTGACCTGCTTCGCGAGTGCCTCGGCTTCGATTACCAGATCATCGCGAACTCGCCCACCGCCCCAGTGCTGCCAGCCTTTTAATCGCGCATATTCAGCCTGTAGCGCCTCAATACGCGGGCCCAGTTTTCCGCCTGTTTTGGACGCTGCACCGTTCGACAGCGCCTCATCAATGGCGACTAAATATTTATTGGCTTCGGCCAAGTGGCCTTCGGCAATCGCCGCTTCGCCCGCCGCCACGATGGTTGACAGCACTTCTACCTTGGCGTCTTTCGAGGCCTGACGCTCATCGGTTTGTTTCTGCTTTTTTTCAGTTTGTTTTTGTTGGCGTTGATCACGTTCAGTCATTTGCCACTCGTCAAAGCGTGCATTTAAAGGTGCCGCCATGGTTTGATCAGCCATCTCGGGCAGCGCGCGCCAGCGTGCGCTGGGCTTGATGTGGGTGGGGGTTGTGGTGAATGCGGGGGCAGATGCGGGGGCAGATGTGGGGGTAGATGCGGGGGCAGATGTGGAAGCAGGTGCAATGTCTGGTGGCAGATCAAGCGGCGTTTCTGAATTCGCTGCTGAGCTTGCATCTGCGCTGGTCTTGTCAATTTCGGCTGATTCGGCCGATTCGGCTGCCGCTGCTGCCGCTGGCGTCACCAGCGGACGCGGTTGTTCCAGTTCATTCAAAATCGTGAGCCTCGCCACCACCTGCTGCGACGCAAGTAACGATGCGCTGAGGGACGCCACTAATGCAGCCATTTTCTCAATCGATTTTGCGTTAATGCTTGGCGTCGCAAGGCTTGGTGTGGCCGAGGCATCCTGCACTGGCGTTGCTCCCAGAAGCCGCTCAACCGTTTGATCCAACACCAAAAGTTCGTGGCGATCTTTCACGCCATTGGCGCAATCCAACGCCGCCGCATTCAGCACCGCGATGGCCTCGGCAGCTTCCGCCATCCAGCGGTTGATCGTGAGCTGCTTGTCGCCGCGCTCGCGCGTGACGGTGGTGAGAGTAGCCCAATGTTTTGCGTATTCGTTTTTGGTGTCGACTGATAGATGTTCCTGATCCAGTGCCGCCCATGCGCGATCCAGCTCGACCAGGCGATTGGCTGGAATCATCGGTTCAGCCGCTAGCGCGGCAGCAGAGATAATCAAGGTTTGGGCCGCCTCATTATTTTCGCGATGGGCCACCACCGACTCATAGCGTTGTTTGGCGGCGCGATGCACTTTGCGATCATGGGTGCGAAATTCGCGCTCTGCCGCTTTCAACGATTCTTCGCTGCTCAGGGCCATGACCGCCGCGCATTTGATATCGATCACTGGAGCATCCATTGCGATGGACAGCAGTGCCGTGTCGTCGCCCTTGGCCGCGTTAAATCGGCTTTCCCACGCTGCTGCCTGTTGCGCGGTTTCCTGCGCGGCTTCGGCGACTTTTGCGGCGGTGGTGTTCATCGCGCGCAGTGGTGCCGCATCGATTTCATTTTTCTTGAATAATTTGCCAAACATGATTTTGCCGTCCATCAGCAATACGGGACGAGCATTGTGACACTTGTTGATGGCTTTGGGTCGTTTGTTGGCTATGAGAATTTTTTACTAAAAAGTAAACCCGTTTATAGGCGGTTACTTCGAAGCATTTATGGCTTAAGATGCCCGTGGATATTGGAGTTTAATTATGTAATAAGTGAGAGCAACTAAGCTTTGCGAAAATGTTGCTATGCCCATTATCGGTATGAAAACAAGTGGAGGGTATCGAAAAAAAAGCTCGTAACCTGACGAGCCGCACTGTCGGCTGCGCGCGATTCCAGATCTTCATGAGTAAGTCATTAAACGCATTCGATGTTGCCACCTGCACGTTATCGCTGATTGGCAAAACTTGGGGGAGCTTTCGCACGCGCCTCATTTCGGTCAGCGGCGTTTGGTTCTTTCGAGGTGTCAAGCAGGCAAAGCCCGATTACGCAGAGTAAACCTTCAGTAATTTCCTGAGGGGTTCTGGGTCTTTGTTTGTCGAGAGTTGCCCTAAACACCAACATGGGAGGCAGTGTCGGTGCCACATAATCTTCGGGATCAAGTAGCCCGTATACGGTGATTTTTTGTAGTTGCTGAGGATATTCCCCACTCAAGTTTTCCGCCGATCCCGGTACGGATCGCGCTTGTGTAAAACCGATCCTGGCGCGCTTTTGTTCATCAATTGCCAGTTCGCCAAGCGTGGCCGTGGGCAGGCATTTGAAATACTGTCGCGCAATCGAATCAGGTATAACAATGTTGTGCGATGTGTTTCGTAAATTAATAACAGGGGCTGGCTCAGCTATCGCGAAAACAGTAAAAATTGTGCCACCCAAAGCGATGATTGCCTGTCTCATTTCACACCATTGAGGCCTGGCTTGAGCGCGTTAAAAATCGACTCTGCTCAGCAAATTGGCATCTTATGTATGGAGAAAAGAAAGCCCTACTAAACACTGGACGAAACGCGTATGGTTCTAAATACGTCATTGTTTCTCAAACTCCAGCTCGATAAAGGCATCGTCCGACCAGCTTTTATCATGCAGGGGAGGAGAGAAAGCATATCCAGTTTTGTCGATTGATACGGGCAGCTTTCGTTCGTTCATAACGAGATTTGCCCCGCGCAATTTTTTTACCAGATGAAACGTTACTTTTGATTTGGATGAGCCGCATAAGCCGCCAATGAAGCGCATGGCACTTCGTTCCAAAAGGGATAAATCGTCTTTTTCAATCGCCCAAATAATCTCACACTCAAGCCGCAAATCACCCAGACGGCGCCGCGTTGGCGTTGAGTACTGGCTTTGAACGTAAGGTCGCAGCAGGATTGCGCTCTCACGTCGATTTATCGTTATTACGATGTCATCCGTCAACGGCTGTTTGAGTTCAGGCAATTGAAAAATTGAATTGGAATCCAGATCCAAAGCAAGGTTCAATCCGGCTCCCTTAATCGAGGCAGTTAGTCCTGACAAAACCTCACCGGGGTTTTGAGACTGAATGACAAATCTCAAGTCAGATTTTGGAGAATACTGCTGGTGCGCTTTATACGCCTCCATACCATTCAGAATTTTCTTATACGGTATTTCAGTTGGCATCGCCGTGCCGATAACCTCAACCACAGGCTGTTGAAACAGGCACCCCGGACAAACATTCTCAGCCTGTAACGGCTCCGCGCTAACGAAGTTACAGAATGCTATTAGCGCAAATGTGAAAGATGAAGAGCTGAATTTCATATTTTGAAAACTCTAGATATTTAACGAACATGTTTATCGAAACTTTTTACATTATGCTACGGCGTCATTTCAATCACGCCAAGCCTAACCATTGTCTGTAAAGTTCCTACAGACATTTGAGGGTGCTTTAACAAAGTTTGAGTGCGCTTGGGAAATGTGGCCAAGCTTTTCCAGACGTCATGCAACGCGTCACTGATAAAAGTTGAGTTGATCGTATTTTCTGTTCACTCACGGTTTGAGTCACTTTTAACTCGCGAAGTGGAATTTGCTATCGCCACCGGCAATTACTTTCATCGATCTACGCTAAGCCTTTCTTTTTCAACATCGCGTCCACACTTGGCGCACGACCGCGAAAAGCTTCATACGCCTGCATTGGCGGAATCGTATTGCCGCTGGCATAAATGTATTTCAAGAGTCGGCTCGCGACGACGGGATCAAACGGATTTCCGGCCTCCACAAACGCTTGATATCCATCCGCATCCAGCACCTCCGCCCACAAGTAAACGTAATAGCCTGCGGCATAGGCGGGGCTGGAAAATAGATGATTGAAATGCGGCAGGCGATGGCGCATAGAAATCTCGTTCGGCATGCCGATACGTTTTAGTTGCGCTGTCTCGAACGCGGTGATATCGATATCATTGACTTCAGTCGCGCTATGCAGCGCCATATCCACCAAAGCCGAGGCGACAAATTCAACTGTTTCAAAGCCCTGATTAAATTGACGTGCAGCCTGCAAGCGTGCCAGTATTTCGTCCGTGATCGGCTCATTCGTTTCGATATGCCGCGCATGCTGTTTCAATACCTCAGGCTCGCTTAACCAATGTTCAAATAATTGCGATGGCAGTTCCACAAAATCACGCAACACGCGTGTGCCGCCGAGGCGCTCGTATTCAACATTGGATAACAAGCCATGCAAGCCGTGGCCAAATTCGTGGAACAGCGTGCGCGCATCATCAAAGCTCAATAGCGTGGGGCCGCCATTCGCGTTTGCTGCGGGCGCTTTTGCAAAATTATTATTGTTGACCACAATCGGCAGCGTGCACGGCATTGCGCCGCTTTCAGTGCTGACCGCAATCCCGCTTTGATAGCGATACAAGTTCATCCATGCGCCGCCGCGTTTAGTGGCGCGCGCGAAATTGTCGTGCAGGAAAACGCCGATCAGTTTTTTGTTCGCGTTGATGACTTCATAAACCTTCACGTCCGCGTGATACGTTTTGATGTCCGGTTTTAACACCATGGTGATGCCGAATAAACGATGCGCACAATCAAACATGGCATCGACCATGCGATCCAGCGAGAAATACGGTTTGACCACCGACGCATCAAAATCGTAACGAGCCAGGCGCACTTTTTCCGCGTAATAGTGCCAATCCCAAGCTTTAATTTTAATGTCGTGACCCAGTGACAACGCCATTGCCTGCAACGCATCGCGTTCCAGCAACGCCTTCGGTTTGGCGCGCGCCCAGACTTGCATCAGTAAATCATTGACCGCATTCGGTGTGGCGGCCATGTTGTCAGCCACCGAGTATTCCGCGTAATTTTGATAGCCCTGCAATGTGGCTTGCTCATGGCGCAGTTGAATAATTCTCGACGCGATGATGCGATTGTCATGCGCGCCTGCATGTTCGCCACGCTGCGTCCACGCTTGATATGCAATCTCGCGCAAATCGCGCCGATCCGACATCGTGATAAACGGCATCAACAACGAGCGCGACAAGGTAATGACATACGCCTCGGGCAGGCCACGTTCAATTGCCGCTTGTCTTGCCGCCGCGCGCAGCGATGCGGGCAGGCCCGCCAGATCGGCTGCGGTTGCGAGCACCATTTGAAACGTGGCCTCATCCGCCAACACGTTTTGCGAAAATTGCGTCGTGAGCACCGCGAGCTGCTCAGTCAATTCGCCGTAGCGTGCTTTCTCGGCGGGTGCGAGCCTCGCACCGGCACGCACGAAATCGGTATGCACACGCTCCGTCAATCGCATTTGCTCCGCATTCAGGTTCAGCGATTGACGTTTCTGAAACAGCTGATCGATTCGCCTGAATAACGTCGCATTCATATAAATTGCATTGCCGTGCGCCGCAAGCGGCGTCGCCATATCGCGCTCGGCGGCCTGCAACGCAGGCGATGTTTCTGAAGCGGTCAGATTCTCAAAAGCAAGTTCGATCCGATTCAACAATCGTCCGCAGCGATCAAATGCGACCAGCGTATTTTCAAACGTCGCCTCCGCCGTATTGTTGGCAATTGCGGCCAGCTCATCACGATGCGCATCAAACGCGACCGAAAATGCGGGCACAAAATCTTCTGCCGCAAACTCACCAAACGGCGGCAGGCCATATGGCGTGGTCCAGGGCCGCAAAAGTGGATTGGTGGTTTTGCTAATAAGCGTATCCATGTGTTTATTCCAAAGCAGTTTGAGCGAGAAATTATTCTAGCAGGACGCTGTATGACGGAACGTTATAATCAAAACAAATTCCAAGTCGTTAAAGCACTATAAAAACATCATCGCCTAGCGCCTCCATCTATGATGCATCTCGACACGCACAATAATTTGAAAGCAGAAACCGGCTTCGCCACCATGGGGGAGCCGGTGGGCAATCTGACGCTTGGGCGTGGTCGTGTTGCGGGCGTGGCGGTACATATTGCGTTGTTGGAAAATAAAATTGCGTCTGGCTCGCTGGGCGTTAGGGAATGCGACAAATTGGCGAGCTTGTTTAAAATCGTTGCCACGCAAAAAACGCCGCTCTTGTTGTACCTCGATTCAGCCGGCGCGCGCGTGTCGGAAGGCTTGCCTGCGCTGGGCGCGTTTCGGCATATGTATCGCGCGGCCTTGGAGATGACAGCAGCAGGCGCGCCGCTGGTGTGCATGCTGGGCGCGAATTGCTATGGTGGTGCGAGCATGTTGGCTGCGTTGGCGAATGAGCGTGTGTTCTCAGATAATACCCAGCTTGCAATGTCGGGCCCGACCATCCTTGCGCAAAGTGCGGGCGCATCCGCGATTGATGAAGTATTTCGCGCGATAGCCGAGGCGGCCATAGGTGCTAATGCCCGCGTGAAATTATCGGCATCGAACAGCAAAACGTGGAGCCGCGCGGTGCCCGAACCGGCCACGAACACCGGTTCTGCATGGCATCAACTTCATGTTGAACTCGGCGAACGCTGCAAACAACAGAACCGCCCGCAGAGCGCATTTACGCTTGGCGAGCCGCATATTCGCGAGGAGTTAAAAGCGCTTTATCCGGATGGCTACAAAATAGAGGAAGAGCAGGGCGTGTTGTTTGGTCGCGCAAAAACGGGCCAAGAAAAAATTCGGCTGATGGGCATTGTGGATCGCCAGCCGCTGACTGCGCAACGCGCCTGGGCATTGGCGGATCGGGTGTGGGCGCTGTGTTTGTCGGGCAAGGAATTGGCGGGCTCGCGGCTCAATATTGTTGTGGATTGCGAAGCGCATGCGACCTCGCTTGATGATGAAAAGATTATGTTGTCGCAATATATGGCGAATCTGGCGATGGC
>JANYGV010000226.1 GCA_025359285.1 Burkholderiales bacterium | reverse complement strand
AAGTCGATGGCGAGCGCATTGAAACCGTGGTGCGCGAAGTAGCGCGATTGCAGGGTCCATACGCTATGGTCGTTCGCCGCGCCGTGAATAAAAATGACGCTGGGTTGGGCGGCGTCAAACGGTTTGCCGCCGGTGTAGACGAAAGCGGGTTGTTGCTGGACGAGAAATTTCATATTTTTTGCGAGGCGGCGAGTGCGCGCGACAAGTCATCAATTAAATCATCCGCATGTTCAAGTCCGACCGATAATCTGATCGTGCCTTCCGAAATGCCCGAGGCTTTTAGCGCGGCTGCGTCCATTCGGAAATGGGTGGTGGTAGCGGGCTGGATGACGAGTGATTTTGCGTCGCCGATATTGGCCAGATGTGAAAACAGATTCAGCTTTTCAATAAAAGTTTTACCTGCTTGCTTGCCTCCTTTTACTTCAAAACTGACGACCGCGCTAACGCCGTTTGGAAATAGCTTCTGCACCAATTCGTAGTCGGGATGGGTTGGTAATTCAGGATAAGTTACCTGCGCCACTGCACTATTTGCGGCTAGAAATTCAACAATTCGGCGTGCGTTTTCGATATGGCGCGGCATCCGCACATGGAGTGTTTCGAGGCCCTGCAAAATCTGAAACGCGGTCATCGGTGCCATCGCTGCGCCAAAATCACGCAGCCCTTCGCGTCGCGCACGGAGCGCAAACGCGGCCACCGACGACTCTTCGGTCATGACCATGTCGTGAAAGCCATCATACGGCTCCGTGAGGGTGGGGAATTTCTGCGAAGCGTCCCAATCGAAACGCCCGCCGTCAATCAACACGCCGCCAATCACCACGCCGTGACCCGATAAGAATTTAGTCGCCGAATGCATCACGATATCGGCACCTTGCGATATAGGTCGCGATAAAAACGGGGTGGTCAGTGTTGCATCCACCATCAGCGGAATATGTGCCGCGTGGGCGATTTCTGCGATGGCGGGAATATTCAGCACATCCAGCCCCGGATTGCCCACCGTTTCACCGAACAACAAGCGCGTATTAGGCCGAATTGCCGCTCGCCACTGATCTGGGTCGCGCCCGTTTACAAACGTGGTGTAAATACCGAAACGCGGCAGGGTATATGAAAGTAAATTGTGCGAGCCGCCGTATAGCGCATTGGACGCCACGATGTGGCTGCCGCAATCCATTAGAGTCGCGATCGCCAAGTGCAGCGCGGCCTGTCCACTGGCGGTGGCAATGGCGGCGGGCCCACCATCAAGGGCAGCCATGCGTTCCTCAAACACGGCCGTGGTTGGGTTCGAGATGCGCGAATACACGTGGCCTGCTCGTTCGAGATTAAATAACGACGCGGCGGTTTCGGTGTCCGGAAACACAAACGAGGCCGATTGATAAATAGGCACCGCGCGTGCGCCGGTGGCCGGATCGGGTGACTGACCCGCGTGGACGGCGAGGGTTTCAATACGTGGGTAGCTGGGAGCGGACATGGATATGCTTTTTTATTGGTAATTCATGGGGTTACAACTAAATTGTCAGGTACGACTTAAAGTCTTGCACGAAAACCCTTGTTTTGGTAAGGTGTTGGTAGATAACGGCAATGAATTTGGATTTGTGTCTATCGCAATGAGTTTGATTAACCGATGACAGCTTTATTGACCGAAAACATCGTAAATATAATCGCCAGCTAATTTGCGTACTCACCCAAGCCAAATATGACACCTCGAATTTCTGCATTTCTTGTCTATTCTATCGCGGTCACCTTGGTCAGCTTCTGCATACCGTTTTCGGATGCAGCGGCAGCGGTCAAGAAAAAGACGGCCAGCGGAACCTACAAAGTCACCTACAAAAAAAATAAAGCCCGATTTAAAGCGGCGCCGCAAGTGGCCGATCTGGATTCCAGCGGTCACCCTAATTTGTTATCGCACGCGGCGATCGTATTTGATCAAACCTCGGGTCAGATGTTGTACGCCAAGAATGCAGACAATGCCATGCCGATCGCGTCGATTACCAAGCTGATGACGGCAATGGTTGTGCTGGACGCCAAGCTGAATCTGGACGAAGCGGTGGTCATCCATGAAAGCGATATTGATTCGCTCAAGAATTCACGCTCGCGTCTGCCGGTCGGCACGGCGTTTCGCCGCGAGGACTTAATGCGCTTGGCGCTGATGGCGTCTGATAACCGCGCCGCCGCTGCACTGGGCCGCACGCATCCAGGCGGCGCCGTGGCGTTTGTTGAGGCGATGAATGCGAAGGCCAAAGCGCTAGGCTTGACCAACACCCGATTCATTGATTCAACCGGTTTGGCGCCTGGCAACGTGGCCAGCCCGCAAAATCTGGCAATGATGGTTGCCGCCGCGTCGGCTTATCCGCAAATTCGCGAATTCTCCACCACGGCAGCGTTGCATGTGAAGTTGGCAGAAAACGGACGCGAGTTGGGCTTCATCAACACCAATTCTCTCATCCGATCTGACGGCTGGAATATTGGCTTGTCAAAAACCGGCTTCATCAATGAAGCAGGCAAATGCCTCGTCATGCAAGCCATCATCAGCTCAAAGCCGGTGGTGATTGTGCTGCTGGATTCGTGGGGACGTTATACCCGCGTAGGCGATGCAAACCGCATCAAAAAATGGCTGGAAAGCGGAAAAGTGGCGATCGCTACTGACAAGGCTAAAGCGGTCTAGCTTGAATAATGTCGTATCGGGGTAACCGTAAAAGTGGTTCAATAGCGGCATGAAAGTCGGTCTTTTCGTTACCTGTCTCGTCGATCTGGTTCGCCCCAATATTGGTTTCGCGACCTTGAAGCTGCTCGAAGATGCAGGCTGCGAGGTTGTATTCCCGAGCGCTCAAACCTGCTGCGGCCAGCCCGGCTACAACTCTGGCGCGCGCGAAATTTCCCAGCAACTTGGTCGTAAATTGTTGTCAGAATTCAAAGACTGCGATTACGTGGTGGCACCATCCGGATCGTGTTCTGGTCAGGTAAAAATTCATTATGTTCAAGACTTATTTCGAGATGCGCCGGATCGTGCCGAGTTTGAAAAGTTGTCGGCAAAATGGTTTGAATTGTCCGATTTTTTAGTCAATGTGCTAAGGGTGGAATCGGTGCCCTCTAAATATTCGGGCAGTGTGACCTATCACGACTCCTGCGCCGGACTTCGTGAAATCGGCATTAAACAACAGCCTCGCCAGTTACTCGCCAAAACCGGCTGCACGTTGACCGAAATGAATGACGCCGAAAAGTGCTGTGGTTTTGGTGGCACATTTTCGATCAAGCTGGGTGATATTTCAACGCGTATGGCGGACAACAAATGCGTGAATATTGCGCTCACTGGTGCCGATGCAATGGTCGGCGGCGATCTGGGCTGTATATTAAACATCGAAGGACGTTTACGCCGCCAAGGCGACATGAAAACCAAGGTCTATCATTTTGCCGAGGTATTGGCGGGCATGACAAATTCTGCAAAGTAAACCCTAGCATTGGCGGGTATTATCGAGCAAAAACGTCTGAAGAGCCGCTCTAGTTATAGAGTTTGCGTTGTTATAAGTCAATCGGCGTTGATATAAAACTCGAACCTGACCAATCCACCCTTTGATTTTGAGGTTATTGCATGCGAGTCCAATCGATGTTTTTTAAAGAAACCGCGAGCCTGAAACTGAACGACGCGGTGTTGCAAAAGGCGATGAAAAAGGCGAAGGGCAAATTCGTCGATGGCCGCGCGGCGAGTGTTGCGACCATCGACAACTGGGAAGCTATTCGTACCCATGCCGCCGCGTTGCGAGATCGCGCC